>NZ_JACCAS010000002.1:3300000-3533816 GCF_013409255.1 Paraburkholderia bryophila | reverse complement strand
GACTTCCGCGCCCGTTATCCGTTCGTCTGTCAGGTAGACGTAGTGACGATAGCCATGCTCATCGTGCGTATAGCTAAAGCCCGCTTTTTCATACAGACGGCGAGCCGGATTGTCGGCCTTCACGCCCAGCGTTAGTTTGCTAAAACCCTGCGCACGGGCATCGGCGATGAACTGCGCGAGCAGTTGCTGACCGAGCCCATTGCCACGCCGATCCGGGACGACATAAATCGATGCGAGAACCGCGGCCTCACCGTGGATTTCCCAAAAGAAATAGCCCACCGGCGCGTCACCCGATTCGGCGATGAACATGCGATCGAGATCGTTCGTCCATTGTTTCAGATGAAATGGCATCCCACCCACCCAGCGTGTTTCCTGCTGCGGCTCGATCTGCCGGATGTAGTCCAGCTCACCGAGATAGATTGTCGGTAGATCGGTGGGGCGGGCACGGCGAATCGAGTAAAGGCTCGTCATTAGTAGATTGAGTACACATCAAGTGGTGGAAAGAAACAAAGCAACGTCTCTTGCCTGATAAGGTCGCGCTCAGCAAATCACTGAATGTGCGCGCGCAGCACCTCAAACAGCAACGAACTCCCATACAGTAACAAACCAATAAACCCACCGACAATCGTCCCATTGATCCGGATGTACTGCAGATCCTTGCCGATGTTCAGCTCGATCTGCCGCGACATCTCATGCGAATCCCAGTTCTTGACTGTATCGCTGATATGACGCGTGAGGAACTGCGCGAACTCCGGCGCCATCGCGCGTGCCGCGTCTTCCAGGTGATCGTTCAACGATTGCCGCAGCGCAGGATCGTTCGCAAGTTCACGACCGACCCATTGGCCCATTGCCATCACACGCGCATGCAAAGCGGAATCAGGGCTCTGCAGGTCGCGCTTGAGCCACGCGCGCAATTCGCCCCACATGTCTTTCACGTAGGTGCCGAGCGCTTCGCCTTCCACCAGATAGCGCTTCAGGTCTTCGCCTTTCTGCAGGAACGCTGGATCGGTTTTCAGTTTGACGATCAGCTTGTGCGCGGCCTCGTCGAACCGGTTGCGCAATTCGTGCGTGGGGTTGTCGCTGATCTGCTGCAGCATGCGGTCCACCGTATTGGCGATCGCTTCCGCGCCTTTCTCGCCGAGCCACGCGGACGGCAGAATCTTCTCCATCTTCGGATACTCGTTTTTGACCCAGTCGACGATCCGCTCGGCGATAAACTCGCGCGCCTGCGGTTCGCGCAGCAGCATCACCACCTGTTCGATGCCGGCGTCGAGCAACTCCTGGTGACGGCCGTCTTTGGTGAGCGTGTCGAGAATCGAGCCCATCGATTGCGACAGATCCACCTTGGTGAGCACGTCGCGTAGCGCGTCCTTGATGAAGCTCTGAATCCGCACGTCGTCGGTCAATTCCAGAATGCCGCCGGTGAGCTTCACGACGTAGTCGCCGAGGCGCGCGGTATTGGCTGGCTCGGTCAGCCAGCCGGTGATGCTCCGGGCCGGATCGTGCCGCTTGATCAGGCCGACCAGCGAGGACACATCGAGGAATTTGTCCTGCACGAACACCGCGAGGTTGTCGGCGATCTTATGCTTATTGCGCGGAATGATCGCGGTATGCGCGGAGACGATCGGAATCGGCACACGGCGAAACAGCGCGGCCACCGCGAACCAGTCGGCGAGTGCGCCGACCATTGCGGCTTCGGCCACGGCCTTGATGCCATCCACCCACACACCACGCGGCATGAACGCGGTCACCACGAAAACGCAGGCGGCCGCGAGCAACAAGAGTAAGGGCGTGCGCTTGGCCTGTTTCAGTTCGATTGCTTTATTCATCGGCGATTAGGCAGGGTTCGGGTCTGATGCAATGAGACGGCACGGTCGGTACACGTCCGGACACGCGAGTGTAGCGCCGCTCGTGGGTCAATGCGCCAACCGCGCGGCGCGGGACTAGCTTTACTGCGTCGGCGCGGTAACATTCGCGGTTAGACTGCGAGGTCGTGTAATAGAACGCAACGTGAACGCCATGGAGGCACAGTGATCAGGTTTCTGCACACCGCGGATTGGCAGATCGGCACGCAATTCGGCCAGTTCGAGCCGGACGAAGCCGCGCATCTCGCGGAAGCGCGTTTCGAAACCGTGCGCCGCATCGCGACGGAAGCCGCCGCGCGCAAGGTCGACGCGGTGCTCGTCGCGGGCGACGTATTCGATCTGCAGACCGTGTCGGACACGGTTATCCGCCGTCTGTTCGGCGCGCTGCAGGCCTTCAGCGGAACGTGGATCATGCTACCGGGCAATCATGACGCGGCGCTGGTGGAGAGTGTGTGGACCCGCGCGCAGCGTTTGAATTGCATCGCGCCGAACGTGCGCGTAGTGCTCGAACCCGGTGTGGTGCTGCTCGACGATTGCCGCTGCGCGTTGCTGTGCGCGCCGCTCACGCAACGCATCACGTACGACGACACCACCGGCTTCTTCGATACGACCGAGACGCCGCCGGGTTATCACCGCATTGGCCTCGCACACGGCAGCGTGAGCGGCATTTTGCAGGAAGGCATCGACTCGTCGAATCCCATCGCGCCGACGCGCGCCGTGAGTGCGCGTCTCGACTATCTCGCGCTGGGCGACTGGCACGGGCATCTGCGCGTCGACGAGCGCACCTGGTACGCCGGCACGCACGAGCAAGACCGGTT
The DNA here is from genome assembly GCF_013409255.1 of Paraburkholderia bryophila. NCBI lineage: Bacteria > Pseudomonadati > Pseudomonadota > Betaproteobacteria > Burkholderiales > Burkholderiaceae > Paraburkholderia > Paraburkholderia bryophila. The sequence goes on along the minus strand of NZ_JACCAS010000002.1, from coordinate 3,531,133 downwards.
CCGCGCCAACGATCCGGGCTTCATGCTCGACGTGACCGTGAGCGAGCCAGGCGCGGCGCCGGTCGTCGAGGCGGTGCGGGTCGGTCAATATCAGTGGCATCGCTGGGACGAAACGATCGCGGTGCCGACCGACGTGGACGCGCTCAAAACGCGGCTCGCGGCGCTCGGCAGCCATGACGTGCTGCGCGTGGCCGTGAGCGGCACGACCGCGCTGGCGGACGCCGAAGCGATTCATGTCGCGGTCGAAGAAGCCCGCGCCCGCGTGCGCGCGCTGCGCGTCGATCTGAGCGGCCTGCAAGTGCTGCCCACCGCCGACGACCTCGCGGAGCTCGGCGCGCAAAGCGGTTATCTCGCGAAAGTGGTGGCGCGTCTGCGTGGCTTGCAGGAAGACCCGCAGTCCGACCCGCAACAGGTCAAGCGCGCGGCGGAAGCGTTGTTGCTTCTGGCGCGTTTTCAACGTGAACTGCCGCGCGAAGCGAGGTCCGCATGAAGTTGGAACGTATCGCGATTCAGGAATTCAAGCAGTTTGCGGGACGGATTGTTATCGACGATCTGGAGCCGGGACTCAACCTGTTCGTCGGGCCGAACGAGGCGGGTAAAAGCACGATTGCCGAAGCCGTCCGCGTGGTGTTTCTGGAGCGCTACAAGGCTTCGCATCTGAAGGATTTATTGCCGTGGGGCAAGGCGAGCGGACAACCGTCGGTTGAAGTCAGTTTCAATCTGGACGGCACCGCGTGCCGGTTGTCGAAGCAGTTCGTCACGCGGCAGCGCTGCGAGTTGACGATCGGCCAGAGCGTGTTCGGCGAAGACGAAGCCGAAGACAAACTCGCTGCGTTGCTCGGTTTTTCGCGTGCCGCGCGTGGGCCGTTGAAAGCCGAGAACGCGGGCGTGCCCGGTTTGTTGTGGGTGCAACAAGGCGGCACACAGGAAATGCGCGATTCCACCGGCCACGCGGCGCAGTATCTGCGCGACGCGTTGTCGCAACTGTCGGGCAGCAACGAATCGGCCGGCGAGGACGCGTTGATCGTCGCCGTGCAGCGCGAACTCCGGCAATTGCTCACGGCGCGCACGCAGAAATCCACCGGACCGCTGGCCGAAGCGGAGCAGACGCTCGCCGGTTTGACTGAAGATCGCGACGAACTGGAGCAGCAGCGTCTGCAGTTCGAAGAGAACATTGCACGCCTCGCGACGCAGCAGGAAACGTTCGAAGACACGGAGCGCAAGCGTCCGTGGGAACTTCACGAGCAGAAGGCCGTGCTGGCGCAACAGCGCGCCGAGGCCGCCGCGGAACTGGAGCGTGGGCTAGAGGGATTGGTGCACGCGTTGAAATTAGGCGAAGCGGAACTCGCGCTGTCGTTGCAACAGGAGCAGAACGCTGTAGAACTGGAATCGACCGTTGCACGCGAGCGGCAGCAGCTCGATTTGGCACGAGCCGGCGTAGCCTCCATACAAGCCGAATATGCGCAAGCCGCGGCAAACGTCACGCAATTCGAGCAGGCATCCGTAGCGGCCGACCGTGCGCTCGACCTGGCGAACGCGGCGGTGACCGCAGCCGACTTGCGCAATCAGATCGGCCTCTATGAGACCGAAAGCCAGCGGCTCGAAGTGGCCATCCAGGCCGCCGGCCAGGCGAATGAAGCCGTGCTCGAAGCCGCTCGTGCAGCGGCAGCCGTCGAAATCGACGAGACGAAACTGAAACAGCTTGCCACGCTCGACGGCGAATTGACGGTTTTGCGCGCCCGCACCGAAGCGGCGATGACGCGCATCGAATACAAGCTGACCGGCGCGCTGTCCGTCAACGAGACGACGGTGAGTGGCGACGGCGTGCTGCGTGTCGACGAAGAAAAGCTGATCGGCCTCGGCGAACTCGGTGAATTGCGGGTAATTCCGGGCGTCTCGGACCTGTCCGCGCAGTTGACCGAACTGGCGTCGCTCGAAGCGCAGCATACGCAGTTGCTGCAAGCGCTCGGCGTGGCGTCGCTCGTGGAAGGCGAACTCAGGCGCGAACAGTGGAAGACGCTCGTCGCGCAGCAAAAAAGCCACGCTGGGATTCTCAAGGTCCACGCACCGCAAGGCATCGACGCGCTGCGTGCGGCGTTGGCTTCGGCGGCCGCGCGTTGGCAGGCGTCGAACGACCGGCTGAAGAACTTGCCCGACGTGTCCGCTGCGCCACCGCTCGACGAAGCACGCCGCAACGCCGGGATCGCGCGCGACGCGTTGGAAGCGGCGCGCAAGCTGTTGTCGCTGGCAACGGAGAAAAGATCGACCGGCGTCGCCAACGCGGAATCGCTTGCTGTGCAATTGCAGCGCAAGGAAGCGCAGTTGAGCGATGAAACCTTCTGCCGCAACCGCGCGCAATGGCAGACTAAAATCGTCGAACAGCGCGTCCAGGTCGACGCGCAGCGCAAGCAGCACGAAGCACGCGAGCGCGAATTGCAGGCGGCGCGGCTCGACGATCCGGTGGCGGAGGCGAAGCGTTATCGCGCGTCGGCGGATCTCGCGCGTGGAGAACAGCATCAGCGTCAGTTGCGGATCGCGGAGTTGCGCAGCCAATTGGAAACCGTCGGCGCGTCCGGGCTCGGTGAACGGCTGGCGGCGCTGGAGGCGCGCGTCGAACAGGCCACGCGTCGCAAGGAAGAGTTGAGCCTGCGGGCCGGCGCATTGAGTTTGCTCGACGAAGTACTCGTCGACGAACGCGACTCAGCGGTCGCGCAATTGCGCGCACCGTTGACCGAGCGGCTCGGCTATTACTTGCGCCGAATTTTCCCGCAATCGACGATCGCGCTCGGCGACGATCTGAGTCCCGCGACGCTAGACCGCTACGGCCGCGCGGATACGCTCGACGCGCTGAGCTTCGGCACACGCGAGCAACTCGGCATCCTGACGCGGCTCGCTTACGCGGACCTGCTGAAGGCGTCAGGCCGTCCTACTTTGCTGATGCTCGACGACGCGGCCGTGCACACCGACGCCACGCGTCGCGATGCGATCAAGCGCGCGTTGCTCGACGCGGCCACGCGGCATCAGATTCTGGTGTTCACCTGTCATCCGGAGTTGTGGGACGATCTGGGCGTGCGGCAACGGGCTATCGACGATTTGAAGGTGGCGGTCTAGGCTTTTTAAGCGTGTCGTCCGGCACCGAGGCAGTAAATCATTCAGGAACATCATGACCGAGCTTTACCGTGGCATGGATCGAACGGCATTGCGCGCCGCCTACGACAACGTGGCGGCGGTGGCGGACGTCGCCGAGCGCATGCTCAACTTTCAAGCGCGCAGCACGGCGCTGTATGAGGCCGTGCCATGCCGGCGCGATCTTCGTTACGGGCCGCTGCCGCGCCAACGCTTCGACTGGCTACCGTGCGGGCAGGCCGACGCGCCGGTTTTCGTATTCATCCACGGCGGTTACTGGCAGGCCCGCAGCAAGGAAGATTTCGCGTTCGTCGCGAGCGGGCCGCTGGGTTGCGGCTTCAATGTCGTGCTGGCCGAATACACGCTGGCACCCGAGGCGTCGATGACGCAGATCGTCGGCGAGATCGACGCGTTGCTCGCCGCGCTCGCGGCCGATCGCGACGGACTCGGCACGCGCGGTCCGATCTGCCTCGCGGGACACTCAGCGGGCGGCCAATTGAGCGCGCTGTACCGGGCGCACGAATCAGTGGTCCACGCCATGCCGATCAGCGCGCTGGTGGATCTCGAACCGATTGCGCTGTCATGGCTCAACGACAAACTGCAACTCACGCCCGCTGAAATCGCGGCTTATAGCCCGATGCGACACATCGGCAAAGGCGTACCGATGACGGTCACGGTCGGTACTGCGGAGTTGCCGGAACTGGTCCGGCATTCGGAGGACTATGTGGCGGCCTGCCGGCAGGCGGGCGAAACGGTTGCGTTCGTGCCGTTGCCGGCGTGCAATCACTTCACGATTCTCGACGACCTGGCGCGGGCTGACGGCGTACAGATGCGCGCGTTGAACGAAGGGATGAAGCGATGACGCGGCGGCTGGTTTTTTGTATCAGCCAGCGCATCCCGTCTCACTCATACCATCGCGGCGTATAAACCCATTCGCCACCTTCAACACCTTTCGCAAAGCGCCGCGTCGTCGATGAACCGACGATCACCATCGTGCGCATATCCACGTCGGACGAGCGCAGTTCGCCCAGCGTGACCGTACGCAGCGTGCTGCCGGGCCGGCCGATATCGCGTCCCAGCACCACCGGGGTCGCCGCCGCGCGATACGCCCGCACGATATCCAGCGCCTTATCCAGTTGCCACGGACGCGCGCGCGAAATCGGGTTATAGAACGCCATCACGAGATCCGCTTCGGCGGCGTGCCGCAGGCGCGTTTCGATGATGCTCCACGGTTTCAGATTGTCCGACAGCGACAGCATGCAGAAGTCGTGACCCAACGGCGCACCGGCTTGCGCGGCGGTCGCGAGCGCTGCTGACACGCCAGGCACGATGGCGAGTTCGACCGCGGACCACGCGTCGTTCGCAGCGGCTTCGAGCGCTTCGAGCACCGCGGCCGCCATCGCGAATACGCCCGGGTCACCCGACGACACCATCACCACGGAACGTCCCGCGCTGGCCAGTTCGAATGCGTGACGCGCGCGTTGCAATTCCTCGCGATTATCCGTGCCATGGACCCGCTGTTCGGCGCGGAACGGGCCGGCCATTTTCACGTAGGTCTCGTAGCCGAGGATATCGGTCGCATGGTCGAGCGCGAGGCGGGCGGCGGGCACCATCAGCTCGGCGCTGCCTGGGCCCAGGCCGATGACGGTCAGGCGGCCGCGTCCCATGCCGATCGTGTTCGCGTCGATGGCGAGCGGCGTGAGGGCCAGCGCGACGCCCGCGTCGGGGTCGTCGTGCAGGGTTTCGTAGGGGAGGCGCAACGCTGCGTGCAGCAGGTTGCTGGGCGGGGCGCCGTCTTCGGGACGGGTTTGGGCGAAGCGTAGTGGGACGTTCAGGCTCGCGGCGGCTTCGGCCAATGCAGGGTCCGTCATTCGATCCGAGGCGGCGAGCAGGGCGGCTAATGAAAGCGTCGCGAGGCCATGTTCGTTCAATGCGGCGCGTACGTTTGCTGCAATCCCGGCGCTTGATGTGTATGCACTCGCGGCCCCGGTACTAGCAGCCACACCAGCACTCGCGGAACCCGCAGCAGAACCCGCAGCACCATCCGCAGCAGCACCGGCACCGGCCCCGCCACTCACCGCTACCACCACGCTGCGCGGATGAATCACCAACTCATCGTCACGCCCATCCCAAGCACGCGGCGTCACGCGAATGGCGAGACGCGCCGATGCCGAGCGCGGCAATTGCGCGTCGTCGAGCCACGGCGCTTCACCTTCGACACGCGTGCTTTCCCCCGCCAGCAGGTCCGACACGAAGCGTTTGCCTTGCCCGATATCCGCCAGCGCGTAACCTTCCGGCGGATTGAGCACACAGGTACCGAAGCGCAACTCACCACTCGTCGTAATCGCGGGCGACACGTTCAACGCGGCGGCAATCTCGCGCGCCATTACATTGACACCGGCAAGACCGCCGAGCAGCGGCACGACCGCGCTGCCATCTTCGGCCACCGCCAGCACCGGCGGCTCGACACCCTTGTTCGCCAACAACGGCGCGACGCAACGAATCACAATGCCGGCCGCGCACAACGCGACGATCGGCGTGCCGCTCGCATACAGCTCGCGCAATTGCGCGCCGAGTTCGGTGTACGGCACGTCGGCGGCCACACGGCCTTGCAGCGCATACACCTGGCTACCCGCATACAGCATCTGAATTCGCCGCGCGGTTTCCAACGCGCCCGCGCCGAGAATCACAATGGCGGGTGCGTTCATCCTTGCCATTTTTCCCCCGGCACGACCAGCAGCGAAAAATACGGCGACGCCATCGGATCGACGTCGGCGAGCGGCACGATGCGCTGGTTGCCCATCGTCGCGCGTTCGACGTACAGCGCACGATCCGCGAGACCGAGTTCGCCCAGCACGCGCCGCACCTTGCCGAAATTGCGGCCGAGTTTCATCACGACGGCGGCGTCGGCATCGGCGAGACGGCGGCGCAATTCGGCTTCGGGCAGCACGCCGGAGAGCACCGACAAGCTCTGATTCCGGTACACCAGCGGCGCGCCGAGCACAGCCGCGCCACCGAGCATCGAGCACACGCCCGGCACGACTTCGCTCTCATAGCGCGCGGCGAGCCGGTCGTGCAGATACATGTAGGAGCCGTAGAAGAACGGATCGCCCTCGCAGATCACGGCGACATCGCGGCCCGCATCCAGATGGCCCGCGACGATCTCCGCCGCGCCGTCGTAGAACTCGGCGATGATCGCTTCATACGAGAGCGGCGGTTCGAGCGCTTCGGTCGTGACGGGATAGACCAGCGGCAAATGCTGCTGCGTGTCGTGCAAATGCGCTTCGATAATGCTGAACGCGTTGCCTTTCTTGCCCTTCGCGACGAAGTACGCGACCACCTGCGCCGCCTTCAGCAGACGCAGCGCTTTGAGCGTAATGAGTTCCGGGTCGCCGGGGCCGACACCGAGTCCGACTAGACGTCCTCGCACGGTCATTTACTCGACCTCCGTGGCCAGCGCGTTGACGGCGGCGGCAGCCATCGCGCTACCGCCGCGCCGGCCTTCGATCGCGACATAGGGCACACCGCGACTATCTTGCGCGAGCAGCGCTTTCGATTCCGCCGCGCCGACGAAGCCGACCGGAAAGCCGAGAATCAGCGCGGGCTTCGGTGCGCCGTCATCGAGCATGTCGAGCAGATGGAACAGGGCGGTCGGCGCATTACCGATCACGACGACGCTGCCCGCCAGATGCGGGCGCCACAATTCGAGCGCGGCGGCCGAGCGCGTGTTGCCGAGTTCGCGCGCGAGCGACGGCACGTCCGGATGCGTGAGCGTGCAGATCACCTCGTTGTTCGCCGGCAAGCGCGCGCGCGTGATGCCTTGCGCGACCATGCCCGCATCGCACAGAATCGGCGCGCCTTGCGCGAGCGCCGCGCGGCCTGCCGAGCCGGCGCCTTCGGAAAACCGCAGCGCGTCGATTACGTCGACCATGCCGCACGCGTGGATCACTCGGACCGCGAGCTTGTCGAGGTCGGCGGGAATGCGCGACAAATCGGCCTCCGCGCGGATCGTCGCGAAGGATTGGCGATAGATCTCCTGACCGTCGCGGATGTAATCAAGCATCGAGGTTACTCATGGGTTTCGCTCGTGGATGTCGTCAATATGGGCGGGTATGGAGGCGTCTCTTGATGCGTCGATATCGGTCGGGCATGCGAGCGTGTCGGCGGCCTGGTCGATCGTTAGCCGGTGCGCGACGCAGGCGCCGAAGCCGGGCTGGCCGTCGCGTCGATACAGGTCGTAGGCGCCGGGCGCGACCGCCAGCAGCGTGTACGGCGCGCAATGCGCGGCGGCGCACGAACGCGGACAGCCGCTCAGATGCACGTCGATGCCGGCGAGCAGGCGCGGCGCGAGTTGCAGCGCGTCGGCTTTGGTGTCGGCGAGACTTTTGGCGCAGCCGGTCGAACCGGCGCAGGCGATCAGACGCGTGATGGCTTGCGCGGGGTCGGTGGCGAGGCCGAGTTCGGTTAGGCCCGTCAGCACGGCAGGCACGTCGTGTGTTGCGATGTCGGGCAGCAGGACGCTTTGCCAGGGCGTCATGCGCAATGTGCCGTCGCCGTGCTGTTGGGCGAGCGTGGCGAGGCCGTGCAGGGTGGCGGCGTCGAGGCGTCCGAGCGGCGGCTGGCCGCCTGCGTGCCATGTGTCCGGCTGGCTTTGTTTTTGTGCGCCGAGCCGTAGCGTCGCGTCGGCGGCTGTGCCGCGTTGCCAGTCGACTAGCGACGCATCGCGCGACAGCGGGAAATCGACGTAGCGTTGCGCGTGGTGCAGGAGCGCGTCGGCGGAATGGGTGGCGAGCAGGTGACGCATACGCGTGGCATCGGCTGCGGCGAGGTCGAGAAACGTGTGCAGCAACGCGCGGATCAGCGCGCAGACTTGTGACGGGCGGACGGCCGCTAAAGCGCCGGTGTAGTCGGCGTGCTGCGATCCGGCTTCAGGCGGGCAACCCGCTAGGCCAACGACAAACCGCACGCCATCGGAACCTTGCGTCGCCGCCAGCCACACGTCGTGTGGATGATCGATACGCGCAAGCCGTTCGCCACCATCCAGCAACAGTGCGAATTTCGGCGACAGCGCCGCGAAACGCGGTTCGCTTTGCAGTAGCGCGAGTAATTCGGCGCAAAGGGGACCTGTATCGAACAACGCAAACGGATCGCGTCCCGCGGCGGGGCTGATCATCACGTTGCGGACGTCATCGGCGGCGAGGGTGGTCGCTGCGTACGCGGCGGCTGGATCCAGGTGGCCAGTTTCCGCGGCTGCCACGTTCCGCGTCGGCCCAGGCGCCGCCTCGATCAACGCGTCGCTCGGCTCAAGCCCAGCCTCAATCAACGCGCCGGTCGGCCCAAGTCCCGCCTTAATCAACGCCTCGATGAAAGCCGCCTCCTGCCCGCTGCGCACACCACGCACCTGCAGATTCGCCCGATTGGTCACCTCAATCGCGCCTGCGGCGTGCAGCAAGCTCGCATCGGCAATTGCGCGCGCCTGGGCTGCGCTCAACGCGCCGCCGGGCAGCTTGATCCGGCACAGCCCTCCGTCGCGCGCAACAACGATCCGCAGCAGCCCCGGACAGGCCGACGGCCGCAGCGCGAGCGCCGCATGATGCATAACGGGAGAGGACGAAGCTTGCTTCAAAACGGACACCGGGTAGCGTCGCGCGGTGGCCCGAGCAAGCCTGGAAGCGGGCGTTGCTGCGGCATCGGTACACCCCGCCCGATGTTGGCTGGCACGAACAGTCTCGCCGGCAGGTCTCCTGGCTGGCAGGTCAAAGTCCGTCGCGGCCTTCCCGGTCGAACCAGTGGCGCGCAGCGCGGGCGGACTCGCTGCATACAGTTGCGGGGGCAGCCACAGTGACACTGTGTTCCCTCTTAGGCCCCGAAGGGCGCCGGCGGCTGTATTATGCCTTTTTTCGAACAGCATAACGAGGCTGGACGCCTTGATCGGCGTGGCTCAGCGCATTATTTGAAGATACAGAATAAGGATGGTCGGATGCCGGTATGGCTGACCGTGGTAGGCATTGGCGACGACGGCTTCGCCGGTTTGGGGCGGTCCGCGCGACGTGCGTTGCTGGAGGCGTCGGTGGTGTATGGCGGCGAGCGGCATCTGGCGATGCTGCCCGCGCGTCTCGCGGCGCGGCGGGCCGCGTGGCCGCGTCCGTTCGATCTCGCGCCGTTGCTCGCCGAGCGTGGCGGCGCGGTGTGCGTGCTGGCGAGCGGTGACCCAATGCTGTTCGGCGTCGGCGCGACGCTCGCGCGTCAACTGCCGGCGGACGAGTTGCGGGTGCTGCCGGCGCCGTCGTCGTTGTCGCTGGCGGCCGCGCGTCTCGGCTGGCCGTTGCAGGACGTCGCGACGGTGTCGCTGGTGGGCCGTCCGCTGCCGACATTGAACGCGCACTTGCATCACGGCGCGCGCGTCTTCGTGCTGAGCGCGGACGGCCGCACGCCCGCGGCGCTGGCGGCGTTGCTGAACGCGCGCGGCTTCGGCGCGACTCGCATGATCGTGCTGGAGCATCTGGGCGGGGAGTTGGAGCGCCGGATCGATGGTCGCGCGGATCAATGGTCCGCGGGCGAGGTGGCCGCGTTGAATCTGATCGCGCTCGAATGCCGGGCGACCCAGGGTGCGCCGCGTCTGCCGCTCACTGTCGGCTTGCCCGACGATGCGTTTCGCCACGACGGCCAGTTGACCAAGCGCGATGTGCGCGCCATCACGCTCGCGCGTCTCGCGCCGACGCCCGGCGAGTTGCTGTGGGATGTGGGCGCGGGCAGCGGCTCGATCGGCATTGAATGGATGCGCGCGCATCCAACGTGCCGCGCGATCGCGATTGAAGGCCACGCGGAACGGCAGCGCTTTATCGAACACAATCGCGATGCGTTGGGCGTGCCGGGCCTGCAGCTCGTGGCCGGTCGCGCGCCGGATGCGTTACGGGGCTTGCCGGCGCCGGATGCGGTGTTCATCGGCGGCGGCGTAACTGTGCCGGGCGTGCTGGAAGCGTGCTGGGCGAGTTTGCGCGAAGGCGGTCGGCTGGTTGCCAATGTGGTGACGTTGCAGGGCGAGGCGGCGCTGGTCGCGTGGCGCGAGCGGTTTGGCGGCACGCTGACGCGTATTGCGTTGGCGGATGCGCAACCGCTCGGCGGTTTCGATACGTGGCGGCAGGCGTTGCCGATCACGCTGCTGGAGGTGGTGAAGCCGGCGCGTGAGGTGGACGTGGCAAGCGGCGGAAGCCAGGCAAGCGGTGCAAATAGCGCAAGCGATGCCAGCACCACAACCGCAGTCAGCGCGTCAAACAGCGGAGCCGCACAATGACGCGAATCCTGTTGCTAGGCGGCACCGGCGACGCATTGCGCATCGCGCGTCAACTCGATTCCACGCACGTGTACAGTCTCGCGGGTCTCGGCAAGGTGCCCGACGATCTGGCGTGCGCGGTGCGTGTCGGCGGTTTCGGCGGTAGCGAGGGCATGGCGCAGTACATCGCGGACGAACGCATCAGCATGGTGATCGACGCGACCCATCCGTACGCCGCGCAAATCAGCGCGAACGCCGCGCACGCCAGCCGTGCAGCGCATGTGCCGTGTTGGGCGCTACGCCGCCCGGCCTGGCAGCCGCAAGCCGGTGACGATTGGCGAATGGTCGGCAATTGGAACGAGCTCACGGCGGCGCTCGCACCGTTCAGAAAGCCGCTATTCACGCTCGGCCGCGAACCGCTCGCGCACCTCGACGAAATTCCTGTGCATCAGTTCTGGACCGTACGTTGTCTCGATCCGCACCAGGACGCCACGCGCGCGAGGATCATCGCGACGCGCGGCCCATTCACGCTCGAAGGCGAGCGCGCGTTGTTCGCGCTGCAAGCCTTCGATGTCGTGGTCAGCAAAAACAGCGGCGGCGGCGCGACGGAAGCGAAACTTGAGGTAGCGCGCGAACGTCGCTTGCCGGTCGTGATGTTGCGCCGGCCCGACTTGCCGGCGGTGGATCGTGAGTTCGACAGCGTTGACGATCTGCTCGACGCGTTGAGAGTGCTCGCGTGAGCCGTGCCCTTAACGGCGGCTTGAGCCGTAGCGCGAGCCGCAGCCGCAGCTCAAACAGCGGCCTGAGCCACAACATGAACTTGCACCGCGCACACGGAACCGGCCACCCAAGCGGCACACGCCACCCCAACCAATCACGGAGCAGTAAATGACGGTGTTTTTCATCGGCGCGGGTCCAGGCGACCCGGAACTGATCACAGTAAAAGGCCAGCGCCTCGTACGCAGTTGCCCAGTGATCCTGTACGCCGGATCGCTCGTGCCCGACGCAGTGCTCGAAGGTCACACGGCCGAACTCGTGGTCAACACCGCCGACCTCGATCTCGACCAGATCATCGCGCTGCTCAAGACCGCGCACGACAACAACCAGCACGTCGCGCGCGTGCACTCCGGCGACCCGTCGTTATACGGCGCGATCGGCGAGCAGATCCGTCGCCTGCGCGAGCTGAACATTCCGTACGAAATCGTGCCGGGGGTGACGGCAACCGCTGCCTGCGCCGCGACGCTCGGTTGCGAACTCACGCTGCCCGATGTTTCGCAGACGCTGATTCTCACGCGCTACGCGAGCAAAACCCGTATGCCCGAAGGCGAACAACTCGCCGACCTCGCACGGCACCGCGCGACGATGGCGATCCACCTGGGCGTGCGGCACCTCGCGCGGATCGTCGATGAACTGCGGCCGCATTACGGCGGCGCGTGTCCGATCGCGGTGATCTATCGCGCGAGCTGGCCCGACGAGGAGAAGATCGCCGGCACGCTCGACGATATCGTCGGCAAGGTGCAGTCGACATCGATCGAGCGGACCGCGTTGATCCTGGTCGGCCAGGTGCTGGCCGCCGAAGGTTTCGCGGACTCGACGTTATACGCGAAGGATTGAACCGGCCGCGTCGTCATCCGACGGCACGAGTCAAACGCGAAGGCGGCCCATAAAAGAGCTAAATAAGCCGCCGTCCGCCTCTACGACCCCGACTTCAACTGCGCCCACAACCTGCCTTCCAGCCGCTTGATCGGTGCAGGCAACGGCTTCAGCAGAAACAGCGTTTTCAACACCGGCTCAGGCGGATACACGGTCGGATCGTTGAGAATATCCGCGTTCACGAATTTACGCGCGGCCGCATCCGCGTTCGGATAGAACACCGTATTCGTAATCGCCGCGTGAACCTCGGGGCGCTCGATATAGTTGATCCACTCCAGCGCCGCCTGCGGATGCGGCGCATCTTTCGGGATCGCCATCATGTCGAACCAGACCGGCGCGCCGCCTTGCGGAATGAAGTACTTGACCTGGTAGCTCTTGTTGGCCTCGCGCGCGCGATGGCTCGCCATCGACACATCCCCCGACCAGCTCAGCGCGAAACAGATATCGTCGCCCGCGAGGTCGTTGATGTAGCTCGTCACATTGAACTGCGTGATATACGGGCGAATCTTCTTTAGCGCTTCATACGCGGCCTGATAGTCGGCCGGATTTTCGCTGTTGGGGTCGCGGCCGAGATAGTGCAGCGTGACCGCGAACACGTCGGTCGGTGCATCGAGCATGGACACGCCGCAGCTCTTCAGCTTGCTCAGATATTCCGGTTTGAACAGCACGTCCCAGCTATCGAGCGGCACGTTGTCGCCGAGAATCTTCTTTACCCGCGTGACGTTGTAGCCGAGCCCGGTCGTGCCCCACGCCCACGGCACCGCGTACCGATTGCCGGGATCCGCGTCGGCGACGAGTTTCATCAGCGTTGGATCGAGGTTCGCCAGATTCGGCAGCTTCGACTTGTCGAGCTTCTGATAGATACCGGCTTCGATCTGCTTGGCCAGAAAGTTCGAGGTTGGCACTACGACGTCGTAGCCGGTCGAACCGGTCAGCAGTTTCGCCTGCAAGGTCTCGTCGCCGTCGTACTCGTCGTAGCGCACCTGAATGCCGAACTCCTTCTGGAAGTTCGGTACGGTGTCTTTCGCGATGTAGTCGCCCCAGTTGTACAGATTGAGCTGCTTGTCGTCGGCGTGCGCCGCAGTGCCGAAAGCGCACATCAGTAAGGCGGTCAGGATCGGTTTCGTGGCGGTGTGGGGCATGGTCGTCGGATCGTCCGCTAGGGGTTCGTGAGGGTTTTTCGTCAATGCGTGTGAGGGGGCTACCCGCGCTGCTGGCGTTGCAGCTTCTGGTTGCGCATCAGGCACAGCATGTCGGACGCGAGGTGCGCGGCGGCGAGCGCGGTGACGTCGCTGTGATCGTAGGGCGGCGACACTTCCACCACGTCGGCGCCCACCAGATCCACGGCGCCGAGCTCCCGCACGATCTCCAGCGCCTGCGCGGAACTCAGGCCGCCCGCCACCGGCGTACCCGTGCCGGGCGCGAACGCGGGATCGAGGCAGTCGATGTCGAAGGTCAGATAAGTCGGCGCGGCGCCGACGATCTTCAGCACTTCGTCGATCGTGGCCTGAATGCCGTTGCGGTGAACCCACGGCGCGTCGAGAATGCGCACGCCCATGAAGTCCTCATTCCACGTGCGAATACCGATCTGCACCGAGCGCGCCGGATCGATCAAGCCCTCGCGGATCGCCTTGTAGAACATCGTGCCGTGGTTCAGCGAGGCGGGGTTGTCGTCGGGCCAGGTGTCGCAGTGCGCGTCGAAGTGGATCAGGCTCAGCGGCTTGCCGTATTTCTCGGCGTGCGCGATCAGCAGCGGATACGTGATGTAGTGGTCGCCGCCGAGCGTCAGCATGCGCGTGCCGGTCGCGAGAATGCCGCGTGCGTGCGCGACGATCGCGTCGCGAATCCCGAGCGGGTTGTGCGCGTCGAACCAGCAGTCGCCGTAGTCGACCACGTTCAACTGGTCGAACGGATCGACGCCCCACGGAAACGCGCCGAGTTCGGCCAGTTGGACCGAAGCGGCGCGCATGGCGGCCGGCCCGAAACGGGTGCCGGGGCGGAACGTGGTCGCGAGGTCGAGCGGCACGCCTGAGACGGCGACGTCGACGCCCGTGAGGTCGCGCGTATAGGGACGGCGCATGAACGACAGCACGCCGGCGTAGGTGGGGGCGGCAGACAGTTCGCTGCCGGGCGCGTGCGGATTGGGGTAGAGATCCAGAGTCATGCTTGTCGGTCCAGTGGGTTCAGCCGATTTAAGTGGGGCGCCCGTCGCACAAATATTTCTCATGTCTGCTGAAACGAGAAAACGTGTGGAGGGCAACTGGAGCTATGATTGCGGGGAAAAATTCCCGCGAAAAGCGAAGAATCTTGCTGGAAGTATCGATATTTTTAATATCTGACTAGGACCGCCGCCCATGCGTAGACTGCCCCCGTTGCAAGCCTTGCTCGCCTTCGACGCCGCCGCGCGCGTCGGCAGCTTCACGCGCGCGGCGCAAGAACTCGCGCTGACCCAGTCGGCGATCAGCCATCAGATCCAGCAACTGGAGGAGTGGACCGGGCAGCCGCTGTTTCGGCGGATCGGCCGTGGCGTCGCGTTGACCGCCGCCGGGGTGCTGTACGCGCAAACCGTCACGACGGCGCTCGCCACGCTCGCCGACGGGCGCGACCGGATCGAACCGTACGGCAATCCGGATTCGGTGATCCTCGTCTGCGCGCCGCAGTTCGCCTCCGGCTGGCTGATGCCGCGCATGCGGCAGTTCGCCGAGGCGCTGCCGACGCTCGAAATCTGGCTCGTGACCGACGAGGAGGTCAACGAGATCGATCGCGTCGATGTCGACCTGGTGGTGTCAGCGAGGCCGATCCGCACGCCGGAAGTAGCGTGCGAGCTGTTGCTCGACGAAGAGGCGGTCGCGATCTGCGGACCGGAAACGGCAGGCCGTCTGCGCGACGCGCCGTTTCCCGAGGTGCTGACGCAAGCGCCGCTGCTGGTTCACGAAGCGCGTCCGGAATGGGCGCCGTGGCTGCCGGAACTCAGGCGCGGCGGTTTGCGCACGCGCCGGGCGCTGACGGTCAGCGATCCGCGCTTCGTCGTGGCGGCGGCGGAACAGGAGGCGGGCATCGCGATGGTGTCGCGACTCACGGCGGGAGACGCGTTGACGAGCGGCCGCGTGGAAGTCTTGCCGCAGGTTCCGGGCTTCGCGTTGGCGCCGCTCTGGCTGATGCGCTCGGCGCAACCGGCGCGTTCGGCCGCGGTCGACGCCGTGCATGCGTGGATGATCGGTCTGTGCCGGCCCGCCGAGCTATAAAAACGATTCGATCGACATGAACCTCACGTCGAGCCGACTAGTGGCATGACGCGCGGCAGCGTCACCGTGAGCTCGCAATGAAATTTCGCAAGCTCTGCACCGTATTGTGGCGACGAGGCCGCTATCCTAGCGCCATGATGAAAGCCAGCACTGAACTCGATTATCGTCGGCGGATCGCTCGTGTGATCGAGGCGATTCTGCTCGAACCGGGCGCGCCGCATACGCTCGACAGTCTGGCGGCGGTCGCGCATCTGTCGCCGTATCACTTTCATCGCATTTATCGCGCGCTGTACGGTGTCTGGCTGCCGCAAAACGGCTATGCGCTCGATACCCGTCCGGCGCTCGAGTTGTACCGCAGTGCGCCGCGCGCCGGTTTGCAGCGCGCCTGTGTCACGGATCTGATGATCCCCATTCGAAAGGACTGACCATGTTTCGCAGATGCGGTGCCGCGCTCCTATGTGCGGCGGCTTTGTCGTGGGCGGACGGCGCTGTATCGGCGGAGGCTGCCGGCGCCGGCTGGCATGTGGGCGAGACAGTGCGGATCATTCATCCGCCTGTCACGCGCAATTGGCGCGGCGCGGCCACCGAGGCGCTGGTGACGCGTATCTGGTATCCCGTCGATCCGTCCGTGCCGGAGCAGCCGCATGACGTCGGCGCGCCCGGCGATCCGTTGTTCGTGGGGCATCCCATCGCCGACGGCGCGCCGCTGTCAACCGCGCGTGCCAAGTATCCGTTGCTGGTGCTGTCGCACGGCACCGGCGGCAGCGTGGACAGTCTCGACTGGCTCGGCGCCGCGCTCGCCGCTCACGGCTATATCGTGGCGGGCGCCAATCATCCGGGCAACAACGAACTCGAACCGCTGACCCGCGACGGTTTCATGCTGTGGTGGGAACGCGCGACAGACGCCAGCGAAGTGCTCGATGGCGTGCTGGCGGACCCGAAGCTGGGGGCGCATGTCGACCGCGACAGGATCGGCGCAGTGGGCTTTTCTCTGGGCGGCTATACGGTTCTGGAACTGGCGGGGGCGCGCACCGATCTGGCGGGCTTCGAGCGGTTCTGCACGTCGCCGGCGGCCGATGCGATCTGCCATCCGCCGGAAGCGGCGCGGATTCGTGATGCGTCCGGCGCGGCGGTATCGTTGCTCGACAGGTCTGCGGACGATGCGGCGTCGCCGGAGACGAAGGCGTCGCGCGCTCGCTCGGGTGCGTCGTATCGCGATCCACGTGTCAAGGCGGTCTTCGCGATCGCGCCCGCGCTCGGCGAGGCGCTGACCGCCGAGTCGCTCGCCGCCATCGCGATTCCCGTTTCGCTGGTGGCAGGTGGGGACGATGTGACGGCGCCAGTGGACACCAACATCGAGCGCATCGCGGCATCGATGCCCAAGGCCAGCGTGACGCTCGTGCCCGGCGCGTGGCACTACACGTTTCTCGACACCTGTTTGCCGGCGGTGGCCAAGCGTCTTGCGCACATCTGCCGGGACAACCCCGGCGTGGACCGTGACGCGGTGCATGCGAAGACAGCGGCGCAGGCGATTGATTTTTTTGCCGCGACGCTGCCGGCGAAACAACCTTAAAAGCAGCCTTAGCCGACGGTCAATCTTCCAACGGCGACAACGCTTCGAGCGGCATGGGTCTCGCGGTGCGAATGCTGACCGGCGGCACGAACGCAAACAGCACGACCACAAAAATCGCGATCACGAACAGCGAGATGAACGTGAGGTGCAGCGACTGATGCAACACCATGCGGATCATGTCGCTGTCGCCGAGACTCGCTGCCTGATTCTGCAGCAGCGCCTTCAACTGATCCGACGTGACCACCACCAGACTCTTCGAATGCGTCAGCCCGAAGTTGAGCACGGCGCCGAACAGCGTTGCGCCCAACGTACTGCCGAGATTGCGCGAGAACAGATTCGACGCGGTGGCGCTGCCGCGTTCGTCCATGCCGACGATCTCCTGAATCAACACCAGCGAGCTGACGCTGGACGTGCCCATGCCGAAGCCCATGATCAGCGAGCCGAATGCCGCGATCAACGGCGACGCGCCGGGCGACAGGAACAGCAGCAGCGCCGCGCCGATCGGCACGAACGCGCTGCCACCGATCAGAATGCGCCGCAAGCCAAGGCGATGAAACGACTTCGCCGCGAGCGTGGCGCCGGTCGGCCAGCCGACCATCATCATCGTGAGCGCGAGGCCGGCGACCACCGGCGAGCGATGCAGCACGCCCTGCACGTACATCGGCAGAAACGTGGTGGCGCCCATCAGGATCATGCCGGACAGCAGCGTCGAGCCGTTGCAGGCGGCGATCGGCCGGCGGCTCCACAGCGCGAACGAAATCATCGGCTCGGCCGCGCGACGCTCCTGCGCGACGAACAACAGCACGCACAGCAGGAAAGCGCCGCCCGCCAGCGAGGCGCGCGCGATTTCGTCGTCGCCCGCGTAGGTCAGCGCCATCATCAACGCGGCGATTGCCGCCATGAATAGCGCCGCGCCGGCGAAGTCGATGGACGGTCGCGCGTGTCGCTCCGACTCGCGCAGGAACGCAATAAAGCCCGCTGCGGACGCGAGGCCGATCGGAATGTTCATCCAGAAGATCCACGCCCACGACAGGTTATGGATGATGAAGCCGCCGACCATCGGTCCGACCACTGCTGAAATCGCCCAGACGCTCGCGAGATAACCTTGCACCTTGCCGCGTTCATGAGCCGGATAGAGATCGGCGACGATGGTCAGCGTGACCGGCTGGATCGCGCCCGCGCCGACGCCTTGAATCAGGCGGAACACGATCATGGCGGGCATCGACCACGCGAAGCCGGCCAGCACCGAGCCGATCAGGAAGATCGCGATACCGATCAGCATGATCGGCTTGCGACCGTACAGGTCGGCGAGCTTGCCGAACACCACCGTCATAGCGGTTTGCGTGAGCAGGAACGACGAGAACACCCAGCTATACAGATGCAGGTCGCCGAGTTGCGCGACGATTTGCGGCATCGCGGTCGAGACGATGGTGGCTTCAATGGCGACCATCGCCATTGAAGCCATGACCGCGGCAATGACTAGAGGACGCGACGATTGTGGGTTGCGGGAGGACATGGGGCGTTAGTATTAGGATGTCAGGCACGTCGCACGGCAGGAACGGCGGCCATGCCGCGACGCATCAGCGCGGCCGCGCGAAAGCGGCCGAGGGTCGAGTATGCACCTTGCGGAGAAAGCGCGCAGCGCTTCAATCGCGCCGGCAGGGCCTGACGGTTGGTCCTGGTTTGGCACGGCGTTTGCGCGTTCAACGCTACTTTCACACATGGAGGGTCACTATGAGGATCGAATTCACCGGACGCCGCGAAGTGGTAGCCGCGGCGCGCGTCGCCTTCGAAGCCAATGTCGACGGGGCCGACGTCTGGTGCAGCGTGTCGCTGGATGCGCTGAACAATCATTTCGGCAACGACGGCCCATCGGCCCATCATCTGGTCAATACGTTCGAGGCGAATCGCGCAAGGATTGAAAACGCTACGCGCCGGGTCCTCGAAAAAAACGGCGGACAGTCCGTGGAACTCGAGACGGACGACTTCAACTAGGGCAAGGAGAGTCCGGCGCTTGCGCGCCGGGCTTTTTTTCGCGGCATGCTTGCCGCTCGCGTTCCTCACCGTTCCTCGCCGTTGTTCACACACCACCCCGCGCGCCATCCCGGCACGCCGCGCATGCCGATCACCCCGTCGAAACATCGCGTCAAGGCGCACCGCGCCACGATTGCGACTTCTCCGTGACCGATTGTTCCTGATTCGATAAAGGACTCCTCCAGGCCGCGGGCATTCGTTTTCGAAGGCCGCGTTTTTATACTCCGCGTCGCTGTTCAACCCCACACTCAGCTACGTAGGAGCATCAAGTGAAAAAGATTTCGGCCGCGGTCGCGGCGTTCGCAGGACTCGCCGGTACGCTCGCGCATGCGCAAAGTTCGGTCACGCTATACGGCCTCATCGACGCCGGCGTGATGTACACCAACAACGTCAAGAAGGGCGGCACGCAAGGTGCGCTGGTGCAGGCGACCAGCGGCAACGTCAACGGCAGCCGCTTCGGTTTGCGCGGTGGCGAGGATCTGGGCGGCGGCCTGCAAGCGGTATTCGTGCTTGAAAACGGCTACAACGTACAGAACGGCAAGCTCGGCCAGAACAGTCGTCTGTTCGGACGTCAGGCGTATGCGGGCTTGAGCAGCCAGCAGTTCGGCACACTCACGCTCGGCCGTCAGTACGATTCGCTGGTCGATTTCGTCGCGCCGCTGTCGGGCACAGCGGGCACGTTCGGCGACACCGGCTTCGCGCATCCGTTCGACAACGACAACCTGAACCACTCGGTGCGGATGAGCAACGCCGTCAAATACACCAGCGCGAACTACGCGGGTCTGAAGTTCGGCGGCCTCTACGCGTTCTCGAACAACAGCGATTTCGCGGTCAATCGTGCGTACAGCGCGGGCGTGAGCTATAGCAATGGGCCGTTCAAAGCGGCCGCGGGTTATCTGCAGATCAACGGCTCCAGCTCCACCACGAACACCGCGGGCGCGGTCGATCTCGGCGAATCGACGGCGAACGGCACGGGTGGCTTCCAGCTCGGCGCTGATGTTCAGCGCACGGCCGGCGCCGCGTTGAGTTATGGCTTCGGTCCCGTGACGGCCGGCTTCGTCTATACGCATAGCCAGTTTCAGAACACCGCGTCGTTCGGCGCCACGCACGGCTCGATGCGCTTCGACAACTACGAAGTGAACGGCAAGTACAAGGTGACGCCGGCGTTCAGCCTCGGCGCGGCCTACACGTACACAGACGCGCACGTGGGCGGCACGACGAGTTTCGGCACCGATCCGAAATGGAACCAGGTGAATCTGCAAGCCGTCTATGCGCTCTCGCTGCGTACCGACGTGTACGCCGAAGCGATGTTTCAGCACGTGACCGGGCAGGGTTATACCGCGTTCATCAACACGGCGGGCGGCGCGTCGTCGACCGGGAATCAGGTGGTCGGCACCGTGGGGTTGCGTACCCGCTTCTAAGCACCAGCCTTGAGCGCGACTTCTCCAGATCCAACAACAATCCCTTCGATGAGCGCCCATTATTCTCCGACGAATCGACGCCTATATTGAGTCCTGCGGTGACGGCGAGTCCGACTCGAAGCACCGCAAACCATCAATAACCGGAGGTTGTTTTTATCATGAAGTCTTTGCTCAAGGCCGTTGTTATCGTCGCTTCGCTCGCGGCTTCCGCCACGGTGTTTGCCCAGTCGAGCACCCGTATCACTCGCGAGCAGGTTCGCGCCGAACTGGTTCAACTCGAACAGGCCGGCTATCACGTCGGCGACGGCGATCAGGCGCATTATCCCGACGCGATTCAGGCCGCCGAAGCGCGCGTGGCCGCGCAAAACAGCAACGTCAGCGGTTATGGCGGTAACGCGATCGGCGCGTCGGAAAGTGGTCGCCCGGCGGTGTCCAAGGCGGATTGGAATGCGATGTATAGCCGTTGATTCAGCGTGCTTTATCCGACGAGGCGCGATGCAATCGCAGTGAATGTCGAGCGGCCTGGTTGTGTTGCGCTTATGCGTGTCCGGTGTTGAAACCGCGCATTAGCGCAACGCTTCGAGAGTGAGCCGCGATGGAAATGACTCTTCCAGCGCGGCACCTATATCCGCTTCGTCGACCCAGATACAGTAGTCATGCACGCACGGTTCCGGTGTGCGAGCGAGAGAGTTGGCCCCGGCTGGTAACAGTCGGGGCTTTTTTTATGGGCGCGGCCGTCAGATCAAAACGCTGTGATGGTTGCGCGCACGATGCGCCATCTCGCGAGGCCGGTGAGCCGGACGCCGGCTGCGGTATAGTCCCGCCAACAGACAGCCGACTCGCGCCGCTAAACCGGTGCGGGCGCTGCAGACCTAAGCTTCGACTATCTGGAGATCATCGTGCAGGAAATCATCGAAGGTATCATCCGCTTTCAACGTGACGTCTTTCCGCAGCAGAGTGCGTTGTTCAAGCGCCTATCGGCCGCGCAAAGCCCGAATACGCTGTTCGTGACCTGTTCCGACAGCCGCGTCGTGCCGGAGTTGCTGACGCAGACCGAGCCGGGCGCGCTGTTCGTGATCCGCAATGCGGGCAACATCGTGCCGTCGTATGGTCCGGAGCCGGGCGGCGTGTCGGCCACGGTCGAATACGCGGTGTCGGTGTTGGGCGTGCGCGATATCGTGATCTGCGGGCATTCGAACTGCGGCGCGATGACCGCGATCTCGACCTGCACGAATCTGGATCATCTGCCGGCGGTGGCGAGCTGGCTGCGTCATTCGGATGCCGCCAAAGCGATCAACGCGTCACGCACGTATCACTCGGACGCCGAGCGGCTGTCCGCGCTGGTGAAGGACAACGTGATTGCGCAGTTGTCGAATATCCGCACGCATCCGTCGGTGGCGGTCGGGCTCGTGAATAAAACGCTGCAATTGCACGGCTGGATCTTCGACATTGAAAGCGGCACGATGCTAGCGCTCGACGGGCGCACGGGCCAATTTTTGCCGCTGGTCGACAACCCCAATATTTACGCGGTCTGACATCGCGTTTTTCGATGCGAGCGGCCTGCTGACGCGGCCCGCTCGCGCGGCAAGAAATCCTCTTCGGCGCCACGCAACGTCACCCGGCGCCACCTATACTGCCAGAGCGCCTGGAGCGGGTCACGCCACTCCAGCGCCGTCTGGCGCGCGCAAGCCGGGCGAACCGAAACCGCTTCCGAGGTCGATATGGAAATTCTGGTGGTCTTGACGTCCCACGATCAGCTCGGCAACACCGGCAAAAAAACCGGTTTCTGGCTCGAGGAATTTGCCGCGCCTTATTACGTGTTCAAAGACGCGGGCGTCGCGATGACCTTGGCGTCGCCCAAAGGCGGGCAGCCGCCGCTCGACCCCAAGAGCGACGATCCCGACGCGCAGACCGACGCGACCCGGCGCTTCGGCAAAGACGCCGATGCGCAAGCCGCGTTGGCGAATACGGTCAAACTCTCCAGTGTCTCGGCGGCGGATTACGACGCGGTGTTTTATCCCGGCGGTCACGGGCCGCTGTGGGATCTGGCGGAAGATCCGCAGTCGATCGCGCTAATCGAAGCGTTGTATGCCGCGGGCAAACCCGTCGGCGCGGTCTGCCATGCGCCCGCGGTGTTTCGTCATACGAAGACGCCCGACGGCACGCCACTGGTGCGCGATAAACCGGTCACGGGCTTTGCGAATACCGAAGAGGCCGCCGTCGGGCTCACCGACGTCGTGCCGTTTCTGGTGGAAGACATGTTGAAGAAGCACGGCGCGAGTTATTCGAAAGGGCCGGACTGGCTGTCCCATGTGGTGGTCGCGGGGAATCTGATCACCGGGCAGAATCCGGCTTCGTCGGAAGCGGCCGCGAAGGCGTTGCTTGCAAAGCTTGGCGTAGCGTAAATACCTACCGTAGCGCACCAGCACATAGGAGACCTGCCATGTGCGAACACCATCCGATTTCTTCCACGCGACGTGACTGGCTGCTGGCCGGCGCGTCCGCCATCACACTGGCGGCATTATCACCGCACGATGTCATGGCGGCCGATCCGCCTGCCGGCAATGCGCCGAATTCGATTCCACCGCAAGAAGCGCTCGACCGGATCATGCAAGGCAACGCACGCTACGCTGCGAATAGCCCTTCAAACAAGGACTTTTCTGCAGGCCGGGTGGCGCGCGTGGACGCGCAGTATCCGATTGCGGCAATCGTAGGCTGCGCGGATTCACGCGTGGCGCCGGAGCTCGCTTTCGATCAGGGCCCGGGCGATCTGTTCGTGGTGCGCGTGGCCGGCAATTTCGTCAACGACGATATGCTCGCGAGCCTCGAATATGGCGTCGAGTTTCTCGGCGTGCCGCTGATCATGGTGCTCGGGCATACGAACTGTGGGGCGATTACAGCGACCGTCAAGGTGATTCAGAAGGGCACACTATTGCCGGGTCATTTGCCCGATCTGGTGCGCTCGCTCAAGCCGGCGGTGCAATTGGCCGGTTCAGTTCACGATGACGATCTGGTTGCGCGCGCCACGATCGAGAACGTGAAGCTGAACACCAATCGGCTGTTGGTATCGAAGCCGCTGATCGGCCAGTACGTACGACGCGGCAAGGTCAAGGTAGTGGGCGGTATTTACGATCTGGCGACGGGCAAGGTCGCGCTGATCTAAGGTGCGAAACAGCGGAACGCGAGACTGATGCGTGGCCCGACGACATCCGCCAGCTTGGGGATGCCGTGCTCGTGCGTGAATTGCGACGCGTAGCTCATCACCAGACAGCTTCCCGGTTCGAGTTCGATGTGAACGGTTCGGCCGGGGCCTGTTTTTGAGCGGATCGACATGCGGCGGCTCACGCCGAGCGAGACGATTGCAATCGGCTGGCCCGGCACGAGCTTGTCCGTTTTGTCGCTGTGCGGCGCGACGCTGTCGCTGCCGTCGCGATAGAGATTGAGACCGACGCGATTGAACGGTGCGCCGATCAGCGCGCGCACTGCTTCGAATGCCTCGCCGAGCGGCTCGGGCAGATCGGCCGATTCCCGAGCGAAAGTGGCGAGCAGGCGCGGAACGGCGACCTCGCGTTCGTACATCATGCGCTGCTGGCTGAGCCAGCCGATGTTGCGCTGTGCCTCGTTGAACCAGCGCTGCGCGATGGCTGTAGGAATCGAGTCGGGTAGATAGCGCGTTCCGCCTTCGTGGTCATGAACGAGGCAGACAGGCTCGGGGGCGAAGAGGGCTTGCTGGGCAGACATCATTCCAACGGCAGGTAACGAGGGCGCGGGGACGCGCGGATCTGTGCTGCCGTTGATTGTACTGTGTTTTTATACAGTAGTTGTGGGCTTGGGAAGGCCGGCTGCCTTCGCTGGCGAGATGCCTGCGGCAGCGTGTCGACGAAGTGCACTTCGCGGAAGAAGTTAGTCGCGATAGGCCTAAAAATAATCTTTATCGTATGGATCATCAATTGGGATGAGTTTTTCTTAGGTTGGTATCAGAGAATATAAGAATCGAAAGGGTCGAGTTATTTTCGCTACCTCGAAACGGTTGCGCATAACGTCATCATGTTGTAATGTGCCGGACAATATGATTAATTGTTTGAATTGACATTTAATGCCTTGAACACATCAGCAAAGTACCGGCGACCTCCGTTTTAACAGTGTGTACGTTGAAAGCGGGTATTCTTGAAAATCGGCATGGAAAAATCATCCTGAGTTTCAGGGTTTTAATGATAAAGGCCCGATTCCGCGCGGCCGCTATACGATCGGCGCGCCATTCAGCCATCCGCATACCGGTGTATATTCACTGCGATTTATATCAACAGGTTTATCACATGACTTTTTATGGGGCAACAGGAAAGACCATAGAAGTCATCACCAATAACCAGGCTTCCTCCGTTGAATGCTCGATCTCAGCGGTCGATGTTTATGTCACGGGCAAGAATATCGGGAGGCGGCAGTGATCGTCGCTGATCGGCTTTACGCGCCCTACAACGCGCGCTCAGCGTAAATCACCCGGCAAAGCCGCCTTCCACAACGTAAATCAATCTGGCTGACGAGATTGATGGACGAGTCCTCCAGCAGCATTGCACTGCCGGACGACTCCTTCACCCCCTGATCAATTCGCCGTCACCAGCGAATCCGACGGCACGATCCGCAGCGCCGACGGATTGCGCGCCGCCGAACTCGACCACAGCAGATGCATGCTGGCCGGCCCGGTCCCATGCACGTACTCGACCTTGATCGACGCACGTTGCTTCGCGGCGAGCCAGGTCTTGCCGCTCAAGGTGCCTTGCGACGCACTCTTCTTGTCGATGATCTTCACGCCGTTGATCCACAGCCTTGCGACGTTGTCGCTATCGATCGAGAACGTGTAAAGTCCCGCCTGCGTCGCCTGAATCGCCCCGGTCCAACGAACGCCATAACCCGTCGCATTGACTCCGGCGGACGCGTCAGGCGAATCGGTGCCGCGCTCGGTGTTCAGATCGAAGTCGATCAACGGCGTAACCGACGTCTTGACCGGCGCGCTTTGGAAGGTCGGATCGTTGTAATAGCCAACCTGCAGCACCGGCAGCTTCACATCGAAACCACCTGTCAGCGCCTGAGTCTCCGAGGTCTGCCACGGGTGGCCGTCCGGATAGATCGTCCCCTGGAACGGGATGGCCGGTTCGACCGTAGCGGGTGCGCTCGGCACTTGCCCCCAATGGAAGCGCGTATTGGTGCGCCCAATCATCAACTCCCACACGATAAAACCGGTGCTGCCGCCGTAGTTCGAGACGATGCCCGGCATGGTCTGCCCCGTGGTGCCCGGAAAGCCGCGCTGCAGCGTTTCGGAATTCAGCGCGCTCACCGAGCTGCCGTTCACCGGACCCGTGTACGGATTGCCGTACGGATGGAACGCGTAGAAGTCCGAGAAGTACGTGCCTTCGTCCTCCTGCACTTGCGGCGCGTTGATCGGCTGCGTGGCGCCGGCATTGAGGATCGCGATACGCGCGTCGTTCATCAACACCGCGCGGGTTTCCTGCAGCGCGCCATTACCGCTGCAACCGGGCTCGTTCATCGTCTCCCAGAAAATAATGCGTGGATCGTTGCGATGCGGCGCGACGAAGTCGGTGATGTAGCTCGCCAGACTCGTCTTGTACGTAACAGCCGCATTCGACGCGCTCGGCTGGAAATACGCCTGTTCGACCGGCGTGCCGGGAGACTGCACCCACTGGCTGTTATGCACGCCCCAGACCGGCGCGGCTTGCGGGCCGTATTGCGGCGTGGGATTCCAGCAGTCGTCGTAGAAAATCGGCGAGACCTTGATGCCGTGACGCGCGGCGATTTTCAGCAGATTCTCGAACTTGCTCAGGAACGCGACCCGATCGTTCGCCCACACCAGGTAGTGCAGATACACGGCGATGGTGTTCATGCCGTAGGTCTGCGCGTACGTCAGTTCACGATTGACGATGTCCGGATCGTAGTTCTCCCAGAAGTCGATCGCGTTCACCGCGTTCGACGGCGTGTACACCGCGCCGACCACCTTGGAAAAATCGTAGCTCGGCGAGGTCACGGTGGGATAGGTGCGAATCGTGACGTTGCTGAAGCTCGCGCCGACGCCGAAACGCCGCAGCCCGAAGCTGCCCGACTGGAACACGGCGGGCAGGGCATTGGTGGCGTCGTTGACGCTGATCACGCGTTGCTGGTCGAGGTCGACGGTGATCGCGGTGCCGCTCGTCGTGACCTTCAGGTGATGCGTGCTGCCACCCACCACCGAGCTGACCGGATACGCGATGAAGTTGGTCCAGTTGTTGTTCTCGCGTCCCACCACGACCGAGTGCGTACCGGTGTCGAGGCCGATGTAGTAGCCGGTCAGGCTGTCGGGGCCGCCGGCCGTCGGGTTGGTGGTGCGAACGAGAAAGCCCGCGTTGGCCGCGCCGTTGCCGACCGGTGCGCTGACCGTCAGGTCGGCTTCGTACGACGCGGTGGCGTAACTGCTGGCGAGCGCGACGGTCTTGTCGCCGGCGCCCGTGCCGTTGGTCGGCGGCGCGGGAATCGCGATCGTCGAGCTGTTGGCGCCGGCCTGCCAGCCTTGATTCGAGCCAGGCGCGAGGTAGCTGGTGAAGTCGCCGAACGAGAGCGTGGTGGTGGAGACCGGCGCGGGCGGCGCAGGCGGTGTGTACGGCGGAAGGTTGAGCGTTGGATCGGCGATCACCAGCGGCGGGGTGGTCGTTTTCATGCCGAGCGGAACGGTCTTCGCGGCCCGGAATTCGTTGTCGACGCTGGCCAGGTCAGCCGCCGAGGCAGCGGATGCCGCGGCCGCCGCGGAAGAGGCCGAAGCCGAAGGATCGGCCGCGACGGTCTGTTTGTTCGCCGATGCGGCCGCACCGGGCGAACCGTCATTGCCACCGCAAGCGCCGAGCATAGCCAGCGCCGCAAGCACAAGGTAATTGCGCACCTGTATCTCCTGATGTCCCCGCTTAGTAGATGGTCATAATTATTATTAAAACTGCATGAGGCCATGGACAGATAGCCTTGGCGTCACGATGCGGAAATCGATATGAATAATATTATTACTTTTGCTTACCTGTATCGGGACTTACCCGGAATCGTCGGTGGAAAGTTTCCGGACGGCGAGGGCGGTGATGCGATGCGCATTGGGTGAGTCGCTGGGCTGGGGTCGACCTGCCTTCCGGACAGCGGGCATAATCCGTTTTTCGACGGCACGCGCTTCATAAGCGCCGCACGAACGCCATACGAACGCCGCAAGAACGCCACGCAAAACCCAGGCGCCGCAGTCGTCACGTGCGCTTCCCAGGAACCCTCATGCCGCCCATCACCGCCGTTCGGACGACCGCCGTACCGCCGCGCAGCATCGCGCTGATCCTCGTTTCGATGTTCTGTTTCGCGCTCGTCGACGCGCTGGCCAAATCCGTGGCGCTCGCCTATCCGGCCAACGAAGTGACGTTCTTCCGCATGCTGTTCGGGCTCGTGCCCGCCGTCGCGGTATGCCTGCGCGGCAAGCCGCTTGCCGAACGTCTCAGACACATGGACGTGCGCGGTCAGACGCTGCGCGCGCTGACGTTGCTCGGCGCTTCGGGTCTGTTCTTCGCCGGTTTGCCGTACATGCCGCTCAGCGAGGCGGTCGCGATCGTCTATTCAGAGACCTTGCTGGTGATCGTTCTGGCGCCGCTGCTGCTGAAGGAAACGCTCAAGCCGCGTGACGCGATTGCGGCGGCCGTCGGGTTTATCGGCGTGCTGTTCGTGGTGCGCCCGGACAGCGCGCATTCGAGCTGGCTCGGACCGGTGCTGCTGATGTCGAGCGCATTTTTCGGCGCGTTGTCGATCGTTCAGATCAAGCGCATTCGCGCCACCGACGATTCGGGCACCACGGTGTTGTACTTCACGGTAATCGGAACGCTCGTCACTGGCGCTTCGCTGCTGTTGGCATGGCGCACGCCGTCGCTCGAAGCGCTCGTGACGATGGCCCTGCTCGGCGCGTTCGCCACGGCCGGGCAGTTGCTGATGACGATGGCGTTTCGCGAAGCCGACGCGGGTGCGCTCGCGCCGTACAACTACACCAGCATCGTCTGGGCGGCGCTGTTCGCGTACGTGGTTTGGGGTGAGACGATCGGCGCGATGGCGCTGCTAGGCATTGCGTTGATTGTCGGCAGTTCGATCGCGGTGGCCATGCGCGGCAAGCAGGCTGAAGGACCGCTGGTGTAGTTGGGTCTGCCTGGCCTGCCGAGATGTTTTCATGTCGGTGGATTGCCTGGCAGTTCCAACACGGTTCGGAAGAAAACCCCGCTGCCGCAGGCCTTTTCGGACAACTGGCAGGCCCATTCCGACGTTTCGGCGTTTCAAACGCGGAAACCGAGATTTCCTCGCATCCAGTTCAATCACACTTTCGTACGTGACTGGATCGGCCCCGAACTCGTGGTCGTTGCGGTGGCATCGATCTGTCGGTCGCCGCGAACCTTCTGATGAGTTCGGACACGTTTGCGACGAGCGCGGCGTGCGGCCACGATCGGAGGGGGACAAGGTATGTATGGCGAACCCAGGAAAGTCGTTCTGAGCGGACTCGTGGTCGGGGCGGTGGCGATTGCGGCCTACGTCTCGCCGTCCGGCAGGCAGTGGCTGTCGGCGGATGAGCCCGGCGTGGGCAGCGGCGGCGAGTCGGCCCGGCACACGCGCGGCGACATCATGAGCGGGGCGATCACGTCCGGTCCGGTGGTGGTTCGCGGTGCACCGGATGCCGTGTTGTCCAGCGAGTTGCAAGCCGCGCGCAGTAGTTTGCAGCGCAACGACTTCGGCGCGGCTCAGGCGCAACTCGACGCGGTAGCGGCGACGCACAAAAACGATGGCCAGGTGGCCGCGCTGCAACGCGAGGTTCAGGTGCGCGCGCAAGCCTCGCAGCAGGCGCAGGTCGTGGCGCAAGAGGATCCGAAAGCGACGCGCACGTCGCCGTCGTTGCCGGCGAAGGGGCATCATTCGCGTGAACGCCACTATGCGGCTCGCGATTATTCAGGCCGTGCGTCCGGTTACGCGACCAAACGACGCGCTGTGGAAACCCAGGCGACGAACGCTTCAAGCGATCGCTTGGCGGGCAGCAACGTGCCGCTTGATGAGCCCGCTGTGATGACGTCGCGAGCGCGTGCCGTGGCGCCGACGATCAGGGTGGGACAGGGACTCTCCAGCGCGCCGGCCGTGCCGCCGCTGATTGTGCAGACGCCACCTGGGGTGAGCGTCGAGCAGGTGTCGCCGTCGAACCGCCAGGCCGAACTGACGGCGCAAGCGCCGCTTCAGTCGACGTCGCTGCAACCCACCGCGCCGGGCGGGACGTTGTTGAAATCGGATGGGCCGAAGACGCGCGAGCAAGTGCGCGAGGAGATTGTGCGAGCGCGAAGCAACGGCAGCCTGCCGGCGTTCGGTAATCCCGACCCGGCGGGTCCGGGTGGCGCGCCGAGTTTGGTCAACGCGCAGCGTCCCTGAGATTGCGCCTATCGCCCCGTCAACCCATCACCCCATCAACCACCGTGCCGCCAGCGGCATCAACACCGGCACGACGAACGCGGTGAAGATGCCGTTGAGACCCATGCCCAGACCGGCAAATGCGCCCATTTCCTCGCTGACCTGAAACGCCCGGGCCGTACCGATTCCATGCGACGCAATGCCGAGCGCGAAGCCCCGCACCTCCGGTTCCACGATCCGCAGCGCGTTGAGAATCGCGCGCGCGAACACGGCACCGAACACACCGGTTGAAATGACGAGCACCGCGGTCAACGAAGGAATGCCGCCGATTTCCGACGCCACCGCCATGGCGATCGGCGTGGTGGCCGATTTGGGCGCGAGCGAGGCGACCGTTTGATGCGACGCGCCGAACAACGCCGCCACGCCCACCGCCGAAACGATCGCCGTCAACGATCCGGCGACCAGCCCGCCGATCAGCGGCAAGGCCGAGCGGCGCAGTTTGGGCCACTGCCGGTAGAGCGGGAGGGCGAGCGCCACCGTCGCGGGGCCTAGCAGAAAGTGGACGAACTGCGCGCCTTCAAAGTACGTCGAATACGGCGTGTGGGTGATTTCGAGCAGCGCGACCAGCAGCGCCACCGCGATCAGTACCGGATTGGCGAGCGGATTGAAGCGCGCTTTGGTGTAGAGCATCTGAGCGATCAGATACGCGATCAACGTGATGGTCAGCCCGAGCAGCGGGCTCGCGGCGAGATAGACCCAGATCGCGCCGAGCTTCGGGATAGCGGTCACGAGGCGGCCTCCGGTGCGACCGGATCGCGACGCTGCCGGCGCATCAACGCACGCGTGACGAGCGCGGCCACGGCGATCGCGAGCGTCGTGCTGACCGCAATGGAGACGATCACCGCGACCGCGTCGCCGCGAATCCGCTCGGCCGATACCATGATGCCGACGCCGGCCGGCACGAACAGCAAGGACAGATGACGCAGCAATTCGAGCGCGGTCGGCTCGATCGCGTCGGCGGCTTTCGGACGCAGCATGAGGAAGCCGAATAGCAGCAGCATGCCGATCACGGGTCCGGGTACGGGCACATGGAACAGGTACGAAATGCCTTCTCCAAGGCATTGAAACGTGAGAAGAGCAGCGAGCGCTCCAAGCATGACGGTCTCCGGAACGGGCAGGGGGAAACGGAAAATGCGCCCATTGTGTACCATGGCCCCTGCTTCGTGTTCGTAGCGTGCGCAAGGTGCGCCGTGGGGCATCGCACGTGATTTCCCAGCCTCCAGCAGATGAGTTTGCCATGCGGATAGACACGTTTCAGATCGCCATTCCCGACGCCGACATCGACGATCTGCGCCGGCGGATTCGCGCGACACGCTGGGCGCCGGCCACGCCGTCTCCCGCGTGGCAGCAAGGCGCCGACACCGCGTGGCTGCGCGAACTGGCCGCCTATTGGGCCGACGGTTTCGACTGGCGCGCCGCGGAACGCAAGCTGAACGCGCAGCCGCAATACCTCGCCCACGTCGGCGGTCAGCGCGTGCACTTCGTGCATCGGCGCGGCGAAGGCCCCGCGCCGTATCCGCTGGTCGTGACGCACGGCTGGCCGGGTTCGTTCTTCGAGTTCCACGCGTTGCTCGACCACCTGTGCAATCCGGCCGCATTCGGCGGCGACCCCGCGGATTCGTTCGACGTCGTCGCGCCTTCGCTGCCGGGCTTCGCGTTTTCACCGGCGCCGGCTCAGCCAGGCTGTTCGGCGTTTCAGGTGGCCGACTTGTGGGCGTCGTTGATGCAGGGGCTCGGCTACGAGCGTTTCGGCGCGCAGGGCGGCGACCTTGGCGCGGGCATGTCGGTGGCGCTGGCCGCGCGGCATCCGCAGCGGGTCGACGGGATTCACCTCAACTTTCTGCCGTCTTCGTATGAGCCCGCGATCGGCGCGGACCGGCAGCCGCTCACGCCCGCCGAGGAAAGCTATCTGCGCTCGAAAACCGAATGGGCCACGCTCGAAGGCGGCTACGCCCACCTGCACGGCACGAAGCCGCTGACGCTGGCGGCGTCGCTCAACGATTCGCCGGTGGGACTCGCCGCCTGGATCGGCGAAAAATTTCGTGCGTGGAGCGATTGCGGCGGCGAGATAGAGCGGCTTTTCTCGAAAGACGATCTGCTCACTGACATCTCGCTCTACTGGTACACGCAAAGTATCGGCCCGTCGATCCAGATGTACTGGGAGAACCGTTTGCAACCGATGCGCTTCGCCGCGAACCAACGCGTCGTGCCGCCGGTTGGCTTCGCGAGTTTCCCGAAAGAGATCAACCATCCGCCGCGTAGCTGGCTCGAACGTACCTTCGACGTCCAGCAGTGGACCGAGATGCCCAGCGGCGGCCATTTCGCGGCCATGGAACAGCCCGCTTTACTCGCCCACGAGATCCGCACGTTTTTCAGACCCTTGCGGCATAGCGTCAAATAGCGCCGATATCTGTCTGGACGGACACAAAAGGAACGCAAAACAGCCCGGCCGCCACACCATTAAATTTCATCGGACTCGGCCTGAATGGGGGCCGTACCGCGTATCATCGACGGTCCTCACCGTATCCGGGACACACATCGGCATAGCGCATCGGCATAGCGCAGCGCCGAGGGGTCTGGGCTCGATACAGTCCAGTGCAGACAGTGCGGGACACTCAAAAAACAATGCATAAAATGAAGGCCACTACGCGGCGCGTTATCTATTTCACCCGGGATCCAGCAGCGGATCTGCTCGCGAGCTTCCAGGCGCGCGACTGGAACGTCGAAGTCATCGGCTCGGTTCAGGAAGTGCGGCAAGTCATGCAAGACGGCTCGCTGGCGGGAGGTCTCGTCGATTTTTCGAGCGTGTACGAGCCGCGCGACGTGGCCATGCTCGAAGCCTGTCTGGCCTTGCCTACCGTCGGCTGGGTGGCGATGGCCGCGGCCACTCAACTCGACGACGCGAATTCACGCCGGCTGGTGCGGGACTACTGCTTCGACTACATCACGCTGCCGGCCGCCAACGAAAGAATCGTCGACACCGTGGGCCACGCCTGCGGCATGATCTCGCTCGGCGAACCGGCGTTCATCGACACTGCCGAGGCCGAAGGCGAGATGATCGGCACCTGCGACGCCATGCTCGCGTTGTTTCGCTCGATCCGCAAAGTCGCTACCACCGACGCACCGGTGTTCATTGCCGGCGAGTCCGGCACCGGCAAGGAGCTGACCGCCGCCGCGATCCACGCGCGTTCGCCGCGCCGCAAGGCGCCGTTCGTCGCGATCAATTGCGGCGCGATTCCGCCGCATCTGCTGCAATCCGAGTTGTTCGGTTATGAGCGCGGCGCGTTCACGGGCGCGAATCAGCGCAAAATTGGGCGCGTCGAAACGGCGAACGGCGGCACGCTGTTTCTCGACGAAATCGGCGATCTGCCGTTCGAGAGCCAGGCGAACCTGCTGCGTTTTCTGCAGGAAAGCACCATTGAACGGTTGGGTGGGCAGGGTTCGATCGACATCGACGTGCGCATTATCTGTGCGACTCACGTGGACATGGAAGCCGCGATCGAAACCGGCCGGTTTCGCGCCGACCTGTATCACCGTTTGTGCGTGTTGCGAATCGACGAGCCGCCGTTGCGCGCGCGCGGCAAGGATATCGAACTGCTCGCGCTGTCCACGCTCGACCGCTATCGCAAGGACGCAAGCCGCCGTTTGTACGGCTTCTCACCGGACGCGATCACGGCCATGCATCAATACGATTGGCCCGGCAACGTGCGGGAACTGATTAACCGGGTGCGTCGTGCAATCGTGATGTCGGAAGGGCGCACGATCAGCGCCGAAAATCTCGAACTGTCGAGCTATGCGACGACACTGCCGGTGACGCTTGCGCAGGCGCGCGAAACGGCGGAACGCCAGGCGATCGAACTCGCGCTATTGCGTCACCGCGGACGCCCCGGCGACGCCGCGCGCGAACTCAGCATTTCACGCGCTACGTTGTACCGTTTGCTGGCCGCGCACGGCATGCGCGAAGGCGTGGAAAGCGAAGCGCGCGCCTGATTCACCGCATTGATCAGTAAGTTGTTCACGCGCGCCCAATAGTTAGCCTGCAATTATTGCGCAGAGCCGCGACGCCGAAACACGATCGATTCTCGCTGCGTTATGTCTCGCTGGTTTTTGGCGGAAAGGTAATGCAAGGACGTGAAACGATTGGGCATACCTGATGCCTGCGCCCCGGTTCATCCGACTCCATCCCCGCAGATCAGACTCACACCGATTCGACTTCCGAACAATTGCGGCAGCGCTGGAAAAAGCGAACCGTCTCTCACGCATGGTGAGGAGCAACGTGAACCTTTTTCCTTGCACGCTCGTTTATGTGGATGATGATGCGAAGCCCGGTCCGAATTCCACGAACCGCGATCCGCTGTCGTACGTCAGCCAGGCGATCTGCCTGAACAACAGCTTGCGGCGCGTCGGCATGCCGACGCTGACCATCATGACGAACGCGCCGGCACTCGTCGAACAGCGGATCGGCAGCATGCCGGCGGAGCATCGGCCGGTGGTGACGAAGCTGGCCGCGACGATCGAGTTGCCGAAGAACACGCCGTTCTACGCTGCGCATTTCAAGCTCGACCTGATGGACCAGGTGGCCGCGAGTTTGCCCGAAGACACGATGATGTTGTTGCTCGATGCCGATATGGTGGCGCTGCTGCCGCTTGACCGGAGTCTGGTCGAACGTTGCGCGGAGGCGGGGCTCGGTGTGTTCGATATTTCTGATCAGGTGTTTCCGGCGTATGGCAGCGAGAGCGTGGTCGAGGATCTGGAAATCGTCGCGGATCGGCGTTTGAAAAATCCGCGCTGGTACGGCGGCGAATTCCTGCTCGCCACGCCGGCTTCATTGCGCCGGTTAGTGCCGCGTGCGCGCGCCTATTACGCGCGTTATCTCAGCGAAAGCGGGCGCCTCAAACATCATGGCGACGAAGCGTTCATCTCGGCCGCGCTCAATACGCTGGTCGACGAAGGGCAGGTACTGATCGAGGTCGGCGCATACCAGGCCGTGGGCCGCCACTGGGCCGGCAACAACTATCGCGACGTGCGCTGGTTTCGCTGCTGCTCGTTCGTTCATTTGCCGGGCGGCAAGGCGCTGCTCGAAAAGGAAGCGCGGTTCGGCGAATTTGCGCCGGACCGTTTCTGGCGGCATATGCGCGTGGCGCATCTGCGTGGCCGCGTGCGGCACGCCGTGAAGCGGATTGCCAAGATGCTGAGTGTCGGGCGGCTTGCCACGTGGTCCGCGTATGCGGTGCGTAGTGTGAAGAGTTAGACGCGCAGGCGGCGCGGCCAACTCTTCACCTGAACTTTCCTCACGCGACTCAAACGCGACCCACCATCACGCCGGCTCGGCCGGGAAATAACCGTGATAGCGGAAGTGCGTGTCCGTCGCCGGTTCGTTGAGGCGACCGGTCGCGCCGACCGACAGCAGCGTTTCCACGGTCACCGCGCGGTTTGACACGAAGGTCCACGGCTCGGCTTCGACAACGGCGTCCGGCGTCGTGCGAATCTGTTCGAGCGCGGTGCGCAGCGCGTCGCTATCCGGTGCGTAGATGACGAAACCTTCGTTGGCCAGCGCCGCTTCGTTCATGCCCAGCGCGAGACACAACTTCACGCGCGCCGCAGCTTCGAGCTCGCTCATACGGCGCGATTCGCCGACCAGTTCACGCGTCGTTTCATCGACCAGCACGCCGTGCCGTTGCAGCGGTGTGTGCTGCCAGGCTTCCGGCGGACAGCCCTTGTTTTCCGGTGCAAGCGGCACGAAAGGATTAATTTCGGCGGGATAGATCCGGCATACCAGCGGCCGCTGTTCGTAGATACGGCAGCGCATGTCCGCGTCCAGATTCGGACAGGGGCCGGCGAACGCGGCGACGAGCAGGACCGAGACGCGCACCGGCAACGTGCCGCTCATGGTCGGCGCGGAACGCGCCTTCTTGTAGGCGGCCTGTTCGTTGCCGGCTTCGGGTTCGACTGGCCACGGAATGGCCTCGCACAGCAGCTCCATCTGGCCGCCTCGCGCGAGCCACGCAGCGGCTTCCGTCAGCGTCAGCGGCAGGCGCAAATCGTGGCAGCAGTTACCGCAGGCCGTGCATTCGAAGTTGATATCGTCCACCCGGTGATTCCCTCTACAAAAGTCGGTGTCGTGCTTGGTCGGGAAGGGCGCAAGATTCTGACAGCGGGTCGAAAAAAGATCTGGCGGGTCGGCCGCACGGCATGGATGATGCATCCGGCCGTGCGGCAAATGGCAGGTCGGGGCGATTTTTTTGATTTTTGCCGCATGGGCTGCCGAAAGTCGGGCTGCCGAAAATCGGCGGGGCACAATCGAAAACGGGCAGATGTGCGGCGTAACCGCATTATGGGCTGCCTTCATTTCTGAAAGCTTTCGAAGTGAGGCCGTCAGCATGAACGCACCGATCGCGCTGGTTCTGTTCGACATGGAAGGCGTTCTCTCGCACTACGATCGCGCCGAGCGGGTCGCTCGTCTCGCGGCGATTTCGGGGCGCACGCCGGACGCCGTGCGTGACGCGATCTGGACCTCGGGCCTCGAAGGCCGCGTTGACGCGGGCCAGATCGGCGACGACGACTACCTGCGTGAATTGAGCGCGCTGCTGGCTTATCCGGTCAGCCGCGAAGACTGGCTGACGGCGCGCCATGCGTCGATCACGCCGAACCTCGACGTCATCGCGCTAGCCGCGAGCGTCGCGCAACATCGGCGCATTGCGGTGCTGACGAACAATTGCCGGATGCTGGCCGAGAACATCGGTTATCTGAACCCGCCGGTGGCGCGGCTGTTTGGTCCTGACGTTTACGCTTCGGGGTCGTTCGGTGCGGCAAAACCCACGGCGCAGACGTATCTGCGCTGCCTCGAACAACTCGGTGTGCCGGCTGCGGAAACGCTGTTCGTCGACGACACCCAGGCCAATGTCAACGGTGCGATCGACGCCGGTTTGCAAGGCTATCTCTTCGTCAGCGCGGCCGAACTGCGCGACGAGTTCAAGCAACGCGATCTGATCTAGCTGCAGGGCTCGCTCGTTCCCGCAAAACATTCCGACGATAGCCGCATCACCACGCCGCATGGTGGCGAACTCAATTACCGGTTCAAATTGAAATCGCACTGAGCGCGATTGATGTTGGCGACGCTAATAACACATTCCAGACTCATGGGAAATAAAGTTTCCCCGTAGTGTCGCCATGTATGCCGCGATTTAGAAGATTAACTCTCGCGATTACCTAATCCATTCGATAGGCATACACCGGCACCGGTGCATGAAATATTTTGAAAGAAAGTTGACATGATAACGTCTGCCAAACTAGGCTACGCACTGTCGTCAAAACTGATCCCGCTTTGATGCACCTGCCCGGAGACGCAGGTGAGGCGCCGCTGTGCCGGTCAGGTGGACGATTGCGTGAAAGCCGAAGAAAACGGCTCAAGCCGACATTCTGAAAGCATTGTAATGAATCGAAGTCGTCATTTGAAAATCAGCCGTTAGTGCTGAGGGTGTAACACGTCCATATATTCTCGCTAGCAATTCGGTGCTAGTGCGGGAGACCTTTTTCGCTGAAAAAAACAGAGAAACACAGCTCAAGTACTCATCGCACATTCTTTATGCCGATATTGTCAGTCGAGGATTAAAAATGCGTATAAATTTCCGATTGCAGATACAGTGCCTCGCACTTGCCGGAATCGTGGTTCTGGCGGGATGCGGCGGTAGCGACGGTTCGCCTTCGCCGAGCAGCAAGGCCGCGCAACCTCCCGTCGCCGCGTCCGAAGCCGCGCTGACGCCGCCGACCGCACCGGTCGTTGCCGATACATCGATCAACAAGGGCGTGCCGCCGGTCGAGTTGCCGGACACCGTCACGCCGATCAACTACAAGCTGTGGTTCCGGCCGAACCCGGCGCTGTCGTCGTTCGACGGCCGTGCCGACGTGCAGATCAAGGTGCAGAAAGCGGTCAACGCGATCACGATCGCCGGCCACCGGATCAAGTTCACCAACGGCACGATTACGCTGCAGCCGGGCAATATCTCGCTGATCGCCACGCCGCAGGACGACGGCGATTTCTACCAGCTTCGCCCGGTCAGCGGCCAGATCGCCGCTGGCAACTACTCGCTGCATATGGAGTGGAGCGGCATCATCAACTTCAAGACCTACGACGATCCCGTCGCGAAGACCGGCGGCAGTTGCGGCGACGATCCGTATCCGGGTTGCTCCGCCGCCGAAGGCGTGTTCCGCGTCGATCTGAAGTCGACCGACGGCACCACCAGCGGCGCGATTCTCACGCAGGGCGAGACGAATCTGTCGCGGCAATGGTTTCCCGGCTGGGACGAACCGGCCTTCCGGCCCACCTATGAGGTGAGTGCGGAAGTCCCGCAGAACTGGAACGTCGTCTCGAACGCGGCCGAAAAACCGGCGGTGAACGTGGATAGCGGCTACAAGCTGGTGTCGTTCGAGAAGACGCCGCCCATGCCGTCGTATCTGCTGTTCTTCGGCGGCGGTCAGTTCGATATTCTCGACGACGACTTCACGAGCCCGCTGCCCGACGGCAAGGGTCTGCATCTGCGCATCTTCACGCCGCCCGGCATGCGTGACTGGGCCAAACCGGCGATGCAGCAGACCAAGCAGGCGCTCGATTACTACTATCGCTACACCGGCATTCCGTTGCCGCTCACCAAGTTCGACACGATCGCCGCGAACGACGCGTTCAAGGATCAGAAGGACCTGAACTTCGGCGGCATGGAGAACTGGGGAGCGATTCTGGAATTCGCCGACGACATTCTGCCGGCGCCCGGCACGCCCATGTCCGACTACGGCGTGACGGTGCTCACGCATGAAGCGGCGCACCAGTGGTTCGGCGATCTCGTCACGCTCGACTGGTGGGACGACGTGTGGCTCAACGAATCGTTCGCGACGTTCTTCGAGAACAAAACCAAGGTGCGTTTCTTCCCGGACCGCTTCAACTGGGTCGACAACGTGAAGGAAAAGTACGCGGTGATCAACGCCGACCTGAAGTCGACCGCGTTCCCGGTGCAGCCGAACTTCAATGGCTGGGCGTCGAACGACTTCGTGCTGAGCGCGAGCGCCTTCACGTACAACAAGGGCGGCCACGTGCTGAAGATGCTGGAGAACTATCTCGGCGAAGACGTGTTGCGTAAAGGCCTGCAGTCGTATCTGGCCGATTACTCGCTCGGCAACGGTACGCCGAAGCGCCTGTGGGACGAACTGAGCAAGGCGAGCGGCCAGCCGATGGGCGCGATCGGCGACAGTTTCGTGCGGCAAACCGGTGTGCCGTTGATCTCGCTGGATACGCAGTGCGATCTGACGACCAACCAGACGGTCGTGACGCTGAAACAGTCGCCGTTCCCGAACCAGAACCAGTATCCGGGCACGCAGTGGACGATTCCGTTGACGCTCGCGTATGGCGACGGACTCACGGCGCGCAAGACGATTGCGCTGAAGGACACGCAAACCCAGGTACGTCTGAACGGCTGTTCCGCGGTGCTCGCCGATCCGAGCGGTCTCGACTACTACGTGACCAACTACAGCAACACCGCGTGGAGTCAGTTGCTCGCGCAGGGTAATGCGCTGAAGGATCCCGTGCTGCTGACCAGCCTGCAACTCGAGGCGAAGCTGCTCGTGAAGAACGGGTTAGCCGATCCGTCGAGGGCGACGAGTATCGGTTCGCTCAGTCCGACGGCCGCACCGCTCGCGCGTCAGATGCTGATGACGGCGCCGACCACGCAGTCGCAGCGTCCGACGATCCGCTATCAGGGCAAGTTCCGGCTGAAGCAACAGGCGCAGCAGGCGCAATAAGCGGTAGGAGTGGGTAGCAGCGGGTAGTAGGGCGGCCCGCATCGCGATGCAGCAATCCAGCGATGTGGGCCACTGTTGCAGCTTGATTTTCGACGTCGCCTCGAACGAGGCGACGCCTCACGCGCAGCGAGCCATCACGCCGAGGCACTCGCTCGCACCGACACGCCGTCATACCAGCGCTTGACCGACTGCAGCGCCGTCGGCACTGGCAGATCGATCGCCTTCGCCGCGAAATCGATCGTGACTAGCGCGGTAATGTCAGCCACCGAGAAGCGATCGCCCGCGACGAACGCCGTCTCTCGCAGACGCTCGTCCAGATCGGCCAGGAAATTGATCGTGCGCTGCCGGCTACGTTCGACCAGCTCCGGAATCTGCGCGTAATCGTGCGGCCCGGCAATCGCGCGGCCCTTCAATCCAGCGGCGAGATTGCGGATCGCTTCCATCACCGACGCGAAACCTTCCTGTTCCACGCGCCGATCCCACATCGCGATCAACGCCCTGTCTTTCGCCGAAGTGCCGAGAAGCGGTGCGTCCGGATAGATTTCTTCGATGTAGCGCTGAATCACCGGCACCTCGCCGATCGACGTACCGTCTGCAAGCACGAGAGTCGGGACGACACGCCGTGGGTTAATCGCGCGATAGGCGTCGCCGTGCTGCTCGCCTTTGCCGAGGTCGACCGCGACGAGCGGGACCGTGAGGCCTTTCTCAGCGAGAAAGACGCGGACACGGCGTGAATTCGGCGATGAAACGCCGTGGTACAGCGTCAATGTTTCGGTAGTCATGACAGGCTTCCTTTGAACGATGTTGAAGATGCCGGCGGCGCGCGTTAAGCCGCGACGCCTTCCGCGTAAGTGGAAAAGTCGAGATAGCCGCGTTCGTCGCCACCCCAGAACGCTTCGCGGTTGTAGTGAGTCAGCGGTTGTCCGAGCCGGAAACGCTCAGGCAAATCCGGGTTCGACGAAAACCACCGGCCGAATGCCACCAGATCGGCGTCACCGCGTTGCAGAATCTGCTCGGCGCCGTCGCGATCGAAACCACCCGCGGCGATGATCGGTCCGCTGAAAAACCGGCGCAGGAACGCGGATGCAACCGGCGTTTGCCCTTCAACTATCGTTTCCGTGCCCATCACACGCGGTTCGATCACGTGCAGATACGCGAGACCGTACTCGTTCAGCCGTTGCGCGAAGTAACCGAACGTCGCTTCCGGATCGCTGTCCGAAATGGCGCCCCACTGGCCGCTCGGCGACACCCGCACGCCCACGCGATCCGCGCCCCACACCGAAGCAAATGCCTCGACGGCTTCCAGCGAAAAGCGCGCGCGCTTTTCGAGCGTGCCGCCGTAGGCATCGGTGCGTTGGTTGGTGCCGTCCTGCAGGAACGTATCGGCGAGGTAACCGTTGGCGTTGTGTAATTCGACACCGTCGAAACCGGCATCTTTCGCACGCGCCGCTGCGTCGCGGAACGAGCGGATCAGCGCGGGAATTTCGTCGAGTTCGAGCGCACGGTGCGGCGAGTTCGGCACCCAGCCGTTCTGCGTGAACACGGTCGTGTCATAGGGCACCACCGAGGGCGCTACCGGCGCATTGCCCCCGCTCAGGTCGACGTGCGATTGCCGGCCGTCGTGAGCGATCTGCATGACAATGCGCGCGCCGCGCGCGTGGACCGCGTCGGTGATCTTGCGCCACGCCTTGACGTGCTCGTCCGTGTAGATGCCCGGTGCGCCGAGATAGCCGCGGCTGTCGTACGACGGATGCGCGCTTTCGGTGATCATCAGGCCGCCTTCGGATGCGCGCTGCCGGTAGTACTCGACCATCATCGCGCTGGGGCTGTCGTCCGGATCGGCGCGCAAGCGTGTCATCGGGGCGAGCACCACGCGATGGGCCAGCGAGATCGGGCCGACGTTGGTCGGCGATAGCAGTTTCAGTTCGGAAGAAGCGCTCATTTTTTAGCTCACGTTATGGAATGGATTCAGCCTGCGGTCTTGCCGCCATCGACGCTGACGATCTGCCCCGTCACGAACGACGCGGCCTCCGAGGCGAGAAAGACGATTGCGCGCGCCACGTCATCCGGCTTGCCGATCCGGCCGAGCGGCACCTTCGCCGCGAGCGCCGCCTTGTTTTCCGGCGTGCCGGTGAAGCGGTCGAGCATGCCGGTGTCGGTCGGTCCCGGCGCAACCGCATTCACGCGCACGCCGAGCGACGCCACTTCGAGCGCGGCCGATTTGGTCATGCCTTCCACCGCATGTTTGCTGCCTGCGTAGACCGACGCGAAGGCGGCGCCTTCGTGACCGTAGGTCGACGACACGTTCACCACGCTGCCGCTTTTTTGCGCGGACATGACACGCAGTTCGTGCTTCATGCTGAGCAGCGTGCCGAGCACGTTGGTATCGAACGTGGCGGCGTAGCTCTCGGCCGTCTGGCTCGTGATCGCGCCGGGTTGGCCTTCGGTGCCGGCGTTATTCACGGCGGCGTCGAGGCGACCGAAGCGGGCGACCGTCTGGTCGACGAGGCTCGCCACTTCTTCATCGCGGCGCACGTCGGCCTGGATGAAGTGGGCATCCGCGCCGAGATTGCGGAGTTCCTGTTCGAGTGCGCGGCCTTCGGCCGCGCGGCGACCGGAGACGACAAGGCGGGCGCCGCTTTGCGCAAAAGCGACGGCGGTGGCGCGGCCGATGCCGGTGAGAGCGCCGGTGATCAGAACGACGGGCTGGTTCATGTTCAACTCCTGGCTGGGTATGTGTTTGCGGTATGGGGCCGAGTTGTTCGCCCTCGCGGTTGGTACGTTGCGAGAGACGTCAAATCGTTGGCTTGAATGCAATTTAGTGGTTCGGCAGCCGGAGGAAAAAGACTTTATAAGCTGGTAGGCATGCTCACCAGGCATGGGGATATATGGGAAAGGGCACTTCGTCGAGGTCGCCGTGCGGCGCGCCGTCAATAAGTTGGAATAAAACCGACACCCCGCCAGTCATGCGTGACGAACCGAGTCGCGACACCCGCCGGATGATCCGGCGGTGCGTTCGCGAGTCTTTACCCTGAAGGGGTCACCATGTCGTCACATCATCCGTTCGACGCGTCACGTCGCAACGCGCTCAAATGCCTGGCATTCGGCAGCGTGGGTACCGTGTTCGTGCTGGCAGGCGGGATTCTCACGCCCATGGAACTGGCGCTCGCCGCCGACGCTAAAACGTCCGGCGCCATGTCCGGCGTGCCGCTCTTTCTGCAGATCAGCGACTCGCATATCGGCTTTAACAAGGAGGCCAATCCGGACGTGGCGGGCACGCTGAAGCAGACCATCGACTTCGTCAACGCGATGCCGGTGAAACCGGCGCTGACGATCCATACCGGCGATATCACCCACCTGTCGCGGCCCGCGGAATTCGATCTCGCCGCGCAACTCATGTCCGGCCTGAACATCACCGAGTTGCACACGGTGCCCGGCGAGCACGACGTGACCGACGGCGCCGGCACGGAATACTTCAGCCGTTTCGGTCAGGCCTCGGACAACAAGGGCTATTACAGCTTCGATCACCAGGGCGTGCATTTCGTCGCGCTCGTCAACGTGATGCATTTCAAGCCGAACGGTCTGGGCGGACTCGGCGACGACCAGCTCGCGTGGCTTGAAAACGATCTGAAAGGACGCTCGTCGAGTACACCGATCGTGGTGTTCGCGCACATGCCGATGTGGACGATCTACGAGCCGTGGGGCTGGGGCACCGGCGACGCGGGCCAGGCCATGAGCTATCTGAAACGCTTCGGCTCGGTGACGGTGCTCAACGGTCACATTCATCAGATCGTCTCGAAGGTGGAAGGCAACATCACGTTCCACACCGCGCGCTCCACGGCCTATCCGCAGCCGACCGCAGGCAACGGCCCCGGTCCCGGCCCGCTGACGGTGGCGAGCGATCAACTGCCCCGAATGCTCGGCGTGACCAGCATCAAGATTGCGCACCATCCGCTCAAAGCAACGCTCGACGATACGACGCTGGTCTGATCCAGCGCACTTTCGAATTCAGGAGATCCACTATGCAAATCCCTACCCTTCGTCGCGTGTCATGTGTGCTGTTTCTGGGCGCTAGCCTGTTTGCGGCGGCGGCCGGTTCGTCGGTTGCGTACGCGCAAACGCCGGGCGCTGTCACCATCAAGAATTTCATGTTCTCGCCGATGGCAATGACCGTTAAAGCCGGTTCAACGGTGACGTGGAAAAACCTCGACGGCGAGCCGCA
Organism: Paraburkholderia bryophila; assembly: GCF_013409255.1. NCBI lineage: Bacteria > Pseudomonadati > Pseudomonadota > Betaproteobacteria > Burkholderiales > Burkholderiaceae > Paraburkholderia > Paraburkholderia bryophila. Next base: position 3,487,302 of record NZ_JACCAS010000002.1, on the reverse strand, counting down.
CACGGTGGTGAACGACGCGGGCCTGTTCCGTTCCGCCGCGCTCGATCAGAACGACACGTACCAGTTCAAATTCGATAAGCCGGGCGTGTACAAGGTTTTCTGCGGCATTCATCCGACCATGAAGGAGACGATTACGGTCGAGTAATGTCGCGGTGTCGGTCGGGTCAACATGCGTTCGCGGGTCTGTCTTTCGCCACTGCGTTTCAAGCAGTGCCCGCGAAGCTTCACGGGTCGGCACGGCGCCAGTCTGGCGCAGGCCTGGTTGTTGCGTCTACGAATCCCATCGAACGCAGTCGAGAGCCGTTCGTCACGCCGGGCCTTGTTCCGGCGGGCGCAAGCGCGCTGGGCGGCTTTCCGGCGGCGCGTCCGGCAACGGGTAGCCTGGCAGGTTTTACCTGAATGCCCGGCGCGAATAGCTCTCGCAACGATGGCGTTTAAAGCGCAGCATTGCCGTGTTGTCGCTATCCGTTAAGCGGGGTAAATTCTTCGAACGACCTTGCGTCGGCTCGGCAAGGTCGCGCGAAACCCCAGTCTGTTTACACGTCAGACATAAGGATTCCGGAGCGTATTGCGATGTACCACGATACCGACTTGCCCAATCCCCCCGTTCCTTCAATCGACGGCCTCGCGCCGACTCGCGAAGCGCACGGCTGGCCGGCGCCGGCCGTCGCGCCGCCTCGTTTTGGCCGGCTGGCGATGGGCGTCGCCACGGCCGGTGCGCTGGCCCTCGGCGTGATGGGGACGCTCGCGTACGGCGTCTGGTTCAATCACGATCAGCAGGCTTACGCCGAAGCGATTGCGGGCGCGCGGCAGGCGCTGGGTGCTAGTGCGGCAGTGAGGGCGGGCGGAGCGGTGGGGCGGGCGGGTAGGGGCACGGCAAACGCGGCTACGGCAAATGCGGCTACGGCAAATGCGGCTACGGAAAATGCGGCAATCGCAGCCCCTGCAACTGCCGCAGCGCCGACCCCGACGTGGGTTGCACCCACAGCGGCCGAAACGTCCAGCGAAGCACAGAGCGAGCAGGGTGGCCGCCTGGCATCGTGGTCCGGCCAGGTGGCACGACCGTCCATGCCCGACCCGGAACTCGCTCGCGCCACGAACATCACGAACACCACGGACGCCACGCCAACCGCATCGCCGTCGTCATCATCATCATCGTCAGCGAGCCGCCGCTCAACCGCCGCAGCCGATTCGCCGACCCAACAACTCATCGCCGCCAGGCCCGCCAAAGACCCACGGTCCGCCGACACGCGCGCCGCTTCGCCCTCCGGGCGCCACGCCGCGAACACCCGACCCCCAAGCCTGTTCGCCCGCATGGGGCAGTTCTTCCATCGTGTGAGCTATCGGCAGCATGGCAACGCAAGTCAACAAGACATCTACTCCCACCCGTGAGCGGCACCGCTCGTGGCGCGGTAGCACGGCACGCGCTTTCGCGACCCGCTTCGGGCCGGCGCCGGCCATGCTGGCCGCCGTATCGCTGCTGTGCCTGCTGATCGGCCTGCTCTATCTCGCGCTGCAGATCAGGACCATCTTCTCCGATCAGTTGAAACAGGACTACGCCGGACTCGTGCTCGACGCGGTGCAGCGCGCGGAAGGCGCGCGTGCTGTCGTCGGCGTGTGGCAGCAGGCACCCGGGGAGAGTCGGCGCACGGCGCAGGGCGTCCGGCTCGCGCGCGCCGAGCTGACGCAGCGCCTCGATTCGCTCGCGGCGCTCGTCAACGCCAGCCCGGTCCCGGCACCACGCATGCCGCCCGCGGCGCTCGCGCCCGACGCGCCGCTGAACGGCATCGACGCATGGCTCGCCACGGCATCGGCATACTGGCGCGCTCAACACGATGTGGATAGCGCCGACGTGCGGCTGCGGATCGCGCACGTCGCGAATCTGCTGATCGCGCTGGCCGCGTTGCTGTTCTGCTTGCTGCTCGCGGCGCTGGGTCTGTACGCCAAACGCAACCGTCAACTGGTCGGGCAATCGCAGGAGTTCGAGCAGGCGGCCTTGCACGACCCGATGACCGGACTGCCGAACCGCCGCAAGCTGTTCGCCACGCTCGAAGACGCCGCGGAAAATTGGCATGAGATTGCAAGGCGAAATGACCCAGCGGCTTCACCGCCAAACAAGATCGCGGTGCTGTATGTCGACCTCGACGGTTTCAAGCAGATCAACGACTCGCTCGGCCATCGCGTCGGCGATGAATTCCTGATTGCGGTGTCGCGACGCTTTCGTGTCTCGGTGCGTAAAGGCGACGTCGTCGCGCGGATTGGCGGCGACGAGTTCGCGGTGCTGGTGCGGGAGTTTTCAAAAGCCGCGGAATTGGGCGAGATTGCCCAGCGGCTGATTGCGTGCGTGATCGAGACCGATACGCAGATGGGCATCGGCTCGGTCAGCGCCAGCGTCGGCATTGCGAGCTTTCCCGATCTCGTCGACGATTATCAGCGGCTGGTCGCCGCCGCCGACGAAGCGATGTACCACGTCAAGCGCAGCGGCAAGAACAGTTTCGCGTTCGCGGTGCCGCCCGAATGAGCGCTGCCGATCAGGACGTTCAGGACGTTTGCGCCGCCGCGCGAGGTCCGTGAATCTGCGCTTTCGCCGTCACTTCCCGGTGGGTTTTCTGAGCGATCACCTGCACGCGCAGGTCGTCGGTCATGGTTTTCCACTCGCGAATTTCGTCGCGTGTGCGCAGGCATCCGATACAGAAGCCGGTCGCGCCGTCGAGTCTGCAGACGTCGACGCAAGGTGACGGGATAGTCATGCTCAAGCTGTTGATTCCGTTGGATTGATTTCGATGGCGACGGATCTTACCGTACTTGGCCGTTGAACCGGACACGGCCGCGCAGCGTGCCGCTCATGCTCGCCCAAGGCTCGGTCCGGGCCCGCTGCGCGATTCACGCGCAGTTTCGTTTCGTGTTACAAAACCGGAGCCTGACCGCGCCTGTCGAGATGCGTCGGCGGCGGCGCAGTCGTTCCGAGTTCATCCGCAGTGGAAGGATCCATGTCCAGATACTCCTTGAAGCGTACCGTTGGGCGCGCCAGTCGGCCCACGTGGATTGCCGTGCTGCTGATGACGGCCGCGCTCGCGGCCTGCGCACCGGCGCCGGTAGCGACCAGCCAGGCGCCGAGTCAGACCGCGAGTCCGGTCGCCAATCAGACCACGACGCAGAAGTCCGTTGCGCAGCCCTCAACTCAAGCGCCGCCCGCCACTGTGCAGTCCGCCGACGGCCCGCTGCCCGTGCCGTCCAACCTCGTCGCCCTCGCGCAGCCGGCCGGTCAGAAGCGCCTGATCGGCGCCGCGGCCAACCAGTCGTACTGGCCGCTCTCGCAGTATTTCGAAACCCAGCGCAACGAAGCGTATTGCTCGGTCGCGACGTCGGTAATGGCGCTCAATGCGTTGGGCATCCGCCGGCCCGCCTCGACGCTCTATCCGGACTTTCCGTATTTCTCGCAGGAAGATTTCTTTCGCGGCGTCGATCCGCAGGTGGCCAACGCGGCGCGCGTCTCGCACGAGGGCATGACGCTCGACCAGCTCGGAGAGGCCTTAAATGCGTTTCCGGTCGTCGTGCAGCCGTACCATGCGGCGGACCTGACGCTCGCCCAGTTTCGCGATCTGATTCGCGAGACCACGCGCCGTGGCGATCGCTTCGCGCTGTTGAATTTCCGGCGCGTCGAGATCGGCGAGACCGGTGGCGGACACTGGTCGCCGCTCGCTGCGTACGACGCGGCGAGCGACAGCGCCTTGCTGCTCGACGTGGCGCGCTACAAGTATCCGGCGGTGTGGGTGCCGGTAGCGCAGTTGTACGCGGCGGCGCTCGCGGTCGACAACGTGAGCGGGCTGTCGCGCGGCGTCGTGGTGATCGGTAAGCGGCAGGGCTGAAGGCGGCCGGCCGTGCCGGTCAATCGTTCGGGTTAAGCCACTCGGTCAGCCCTTCGCGCGCATTCAGTTCGATAAACGACGGTAGCGCGCGCAGCCTGTGGATATAGCCGGCGAGATGCGGCCACCCGGTCGCGGGCCGTGGCTGATTGCGGGTCCAGCGCATCAGCATGAGCGCCATGAAATCCACCGTGCCGAGCTGGCCGCCGATCAGGTAACCCGGCTTGTCGGCGAGTTGCGCGTCGAGCCGGTCCCAGGCTTGCGCGAGCCGGCGGTCCGCGAGCGCGCGCACCGCGTCGGCGCCGGCCGCTTCGCCGTCGACATCCGCGTAAAACCAGTCGCGCATGGCGGGCAGCACCGTGTTGGCGAGAAAGATCATCGTTTCGAGCCACTCGGCGCGCTCGGCGGAACCGGGCGCGGGCGCGAAGCCGGCCTCCGGATGCCGTTCGGCGAGCAGCATCAGCAACGCGGCCGATTCGTGACGCGGCACGCCGTCGACCACCAGCGTCGGCACCCGACCCGAGGGATTGAGCCGCAGATAGTCCGGTTCGCGCTGCTTGCCGGAATCGATATCGACGAGGTGGGCTTCGAATGCCACACCCAGTTCGATCAGCATCCAATGCACCGCCATGCTGGCCGCGCCGGGCGAATAGTAGAGAACGTAAGGCATCGATGCGCTCCGGATAGTTATGCGATTTTTGTGGGTCGATCCGGCGGTAGTCTAGCGTCATTTATCGCATCGGCGGCGCGGCAACGCGCGTTCTCGTAGTAGCGGATGCGGGGGTTCGCGGCTACTATCCTCCGACCGTTTTATTGGCCGGAACGGGCGTGCGGTTCGATCACACCGCAGCGCAAAGCATTTACCTGATGCCGCGCCATACGGGCGTTGCGCAGCGCGGTCGTTTGGGAGACAGGCAAGCGTATGTGCGCATTCGACCGGCGGACTCTGCTCAAAGGCGCACTCGCCGCGCCGTGGTTCGGTGCAAGCTGGCGAGCGTTAGCGCAAAAGCAAACGCTCGCGCAGGGGGCGGCCAATGCGCAGGCCGACAAGACGATGGAGGTGAGCGAGGCGGCCGGCCCGACACTGCGCCGCGTGCGACCCGGCGATCCAGCGTGGCCTTCCACGGATGCCTGGCAACAACTGAATGTGGCCGTGAACGGGCGCTTGAGCGTGGTTCGTTCTCCACTCGCGGTATGTGCCGAAGCGCCCGCGAGCGAGGCGTGCGCGGACGAATTCAAGCGCCTGAAAAACCCGTTCTATATCGGCGATACCCCGGCGCTAACGCAGACCTGCGGATGGCTCGACGCGTGGACTTCCGCGCCGAGTGCGTACGTCGTTGCAGCGGGCGAGGCGCAAGACATTGCGAGCGCCGTCGACTTCGCGCGCCGGCATCGCTTGCGGCTGGTGGTCAAAGGCGGCGGCCACAGCTATCAGGGCACGTCGAACGCGGCCGATTCGCTGATGGTCTGGACGCACGCCATGCGCGGCATCACCTCGCACGACGCTTTCGTACCGGACGGTTGCGCGGGGCGCGTCAAACCGGAGACCGCCGTAACGATCGGCGCGGGCGCGCTGTGGGGGCATGTCTATGCCGCTGTCAGCGCACAAAGCGGCCGCTATGTGCAAGGCGGCGGCTGTCTGACGGTCGGCGTCGCCGGGCTGGTGCAGAGCGGCGGCTTCGGCAGCTTTTCGAAGCGGTTCGGCTCGGCGGCAGCGGGTTTGCTGCAGGCTGAAATCGTGACGGCCGACGGCGAGGTGCGCACGGTTAACGCCTGCACGCACCCGGAGCTGTTCTGGGCGTTGAAAGGCGGCGGTGGTGGAAGCTTCGGCGTCGTGACGCAGTTGACGCTGCGCACGCACGAACTGCCCGATCAGGTGGGTGTCGTGAACGCGACGGTGAAGGCGTCGTCGGAAACGGCATTCCGGGCGCTGGTGGGCGAGTTCATTGCATTCAGCGCGGCCAGTCTGATCAACCCGCATTGGGGCGAGACGGTGGCGTTCCGCAGTGACAATACGCTGCGCATCTCGATGGTGTTCCAGGGACTGGATCGCGACACGGCTACACGCGTCTGGCAGCCTTTTTTCGATTGGGTAGCGAACGGCGATCATGGCTGTACGACGACGCCGCCCCAGGTGCTGACCGCCTCGGCACGGCATTTCTGGGACCCGGCCTTCCTCGCGCAACACGTCCCCGGCGCGCTAACGGTCGACGACCGCCCCGGTGCCGACCCCGGCAACGTCTTCTGGACAGACAACCTGGTCGACGCCGGTCAGTACCTGTACGGCTACACCTCGACCTGGCTGCCGGCCTCGCTGCTGGCGCCCGTACGGCGCGGCGATCTCGCCGACACGCTGGTGCAGACCAGCCGGCGCTGGTCCGTCACGTTGCACTTCAACAAAGGACTGGCGGGCGCACCGGCCGATGCGTTGAATGCGACCCGGCAGACCGCGACCCATCCCGCGGTACTCGATGCCTTTGCGCTCGCGATCATCGCGGACCTGGGCGCGCCGGCGTTTCCGGGCATCGCGGGACACGAGCCGGATGTGCGCAACGGGCGGCGCAGTGCCACGAGCATCGCCCAGGCCACGCAGATCCTGCGCACCATCGTGCCTGACCCGGGCACGTACCTGTCCGAGAGCGACTTCTTCGAAAGCGACTGGCAGCGGGCTTACTGGGGAAAGCATCACGCGCGGCTCGCGGCGGTGAAGCGCCAGTACGATCCCGACGGCCTGTTTTTCGTTCACCACGGCGTGGGCTCGGAAGCCTGGAGCGCCGATGGAATGACGCGGGTCGACGGCGCGCGCACCGAACCCACTAGTTCACGCGTTTGACCACTGGCGTCTTCCACTTGCCATCGAGCAGCACCTGCTTCGGCCAGTAATAGCGCAGGGTGATCGTGAACGGCCCATCCGGCGCCGGCAACAAACCGCGGCCTTCTGCTCGGCCGACAGCGCGTTCACGTCGAACCGCTGACCGGGCACGATGCCGGTCTGCGCGAAGCGGCTGCGCAGTCCGGCTTCGTCCGGATTGACCGGACCTTTGTATTGCGGGTTGCCGCTGTCCACGGAAAACGCATACATCGTGCTGTACACAGCGACCATGGGCGTGCCGTAGAGATACGCGTCTTTGGCGATCGAACGGAGCCGAAGCTTGCCTTGCGTGCTCGCGAGCTGTCAAGCGGCGTTCAGTTCTCCGCGATTGTCAGGAAGCGTTCAACGTCAGGCGAGCGTGCGCGGTGTGAATCATCGCTTTGCGCGTGCTATGCGTGATGAATTGTCGGACTCAGCCCCACGCGGCATGCTGCAGGACGATTCGATAGCCGTCCGGGTCTTCGAAGGTTTTGCCCTCGCGATCCCAGTAGGGATTTTCGGCTCCGCACGGCGTGACGCCGAATGCCTGAAGCCGCTCGACCGCGGCGGTCCACTCGTCGAGGGCGGGCAGATAGAGTACGAGAAGATGTTCGTGAGTCGGCGCGCGTTCGACGGTGACGCCGTGCTGATGCGTGAATTCGATGTGCCACGGACAGTCGCGCCGTCCGACGACGATACCGTCGAAACCTTCGTGATCGTCGAAGCGCGCCAGCACCTCGAAGCCTAGTCCACGCGTGTAGAAATCGGCGACCTGATTGAGCTGGTTGGTGGGACGGGCGACGCGCAGAACGGGTGACGACATCGGCAACTCCAGGAAAGACGAGTGTGCCGGCGAGCTTAACTTGCGGGACGCGGCGTCGGGTCGTTCAACCGTTGCCGCGTGGGGTTATTCGAAGCGCGGGTCACGCACTGCGCGCCATCTCCCCGACGCCCGCGTTGAACCCCTCATCCGCACGAGCAGCCTGGCGCGTCCCACCCGAGGTACCCGCCGCGCGAGCCCGAACCGGTGTCTTGCGAACCCGCGTCTCGCGCAGCGCCGGGCGCGCATCGACCATCTCCGCATACAACGCGAGATAGTTCGCGGTCGACGCTTCCCAGCCGAAATCGCGGCTCATCGCATTGCGCTGCAACGCGTGCCACGACGCCGGCTGCACGAACGCGGCGAGGGCTCGTCCGAGCGCATGCACGACATCGTCCACTTGCTCGCCGTCGAACAGAAAGCCGGTCGCGCAGGCTTCACCGTGCATGAGCCGCACGTCACGCGGCTCACGCGGATCGGGCGCCTCGAGCGGCAGGTAATCGACGATCGTATCCGCCAACCCACCCACGCGCGACGCCACCGGAATCGTGCCGTAACGCATCGCATAAAGTTGGGTGAGTCCGCAGGGCTCGAAGCGGCTGCCATGCAGCAGCATGTCCGCACCCGCGTGCAGCCTATGCGCGCGCTGTTCGTCATAGCCGATCTGCACGCCGACCCGTCCAGGCCACGCCGCCGCCAGTTGCTGCAGCGCCAGTTCGAGCGCGGGCTCGCCCTGACCGAGAATCGCGAATTGCAGACGCGGATGCCGTTCGAGCAGCGTGGGCAGCGCCCGCGCCACGACGTCGGCGAGCTTCTGTTCGGTCAGCCGGCTGCCGATCGCGACCAGCGGCGCGAACGGATCGCGCGTCAGCCCGAACGCCTGTTGCAACTCGCGCTTGCAGGCCTGCTTGCCGGCGGTGTCGTCGACGGAATAGGGACGGGCAATCTGTGAATCGGTCGCCGGATTCCATGCGACCGTATCGATCCCGTTGACGATGCCGGACAGCTTGCCCGCCTGCGCCTGCAACACGCCTTCCATGCCGTGACCGAAGCGGGACGTCAGAATCTCGCGCGCATAGCGCCGGCTGACCGTGTTGACGCGGTCGGCGTGGACGATGCCCGCTTTCATCATGCTCAGCGAGCCGTAGAACTCGATGCTGCGTTCGTCGGACAGCGCGGGTGTCAGCAAGTCGGACGGCACGCCGATCCAGCCGCCCATTGCGAGCGGATGGTTGCCCTGGAAGGCGAGGTTATGAATCGTGAAGACGCTTCTCGCGGCGACGCCCGCGAGCCGCATATAAAGCGGCGTGAGGCCTGCATGCCAATCGTGCGCGTGCACGATGTCGGGGCGCTTCAGATTACGCACGCCGCGTGCGATACGTGTGGCCGCCGCGGCGAGCGACGCGAAGCGCGTCAGGTTGTCGAGGTAGTCGCGCCCTTGCGGATCGCGGTACAGACCTTCGCGGGCGAACAGGTGATCCATTTGCAGCAGCAGCACCGTGACGCCGGTGTCGGGCATCCGCGCGCGCAGCAGCCGTGCGTCGCCGCCGGGCAGGCCGGTCATGCGCGCAACGGGCGCGACGTCGAGGGCGCGTTCGAGCGCCTCGGGATAAGCAGGCATCAGAATCGACACATCGACGCCGGCATCGCGCAGCGCGGCGGCGTAAGCACTGACCATGTCGCCGAGGCCGCCGGATTTGGCGAGCGGCAGGGCTTCGGAAGCGACAAGAAGAACGTTGAGCGACAAGTTGGCCCCCAGGGACGCAAATTTTTGCACTTGCACAGTGCGGCGGGATTCGGCGACATGTCTGTTCAGCAAGGGGTGTGCCCGGCGCGGGCGGAAGATTCGCGCGACGGGCGCGGGTTTGTGTTGCAGTGCGGGCCGCTGTATTTCGCCGTGACGTTCGCGCTGGAACGCGGGCGGTTTTTTCATTCTTATGTAGATTTGACATTCCGCGCGCGGCTGTCTTCGCGACAACTCGCGCAGAAGCCGCGTAAACGGGAAAGGGCCGTCGCCGACGGCGACAGCCCTTTCAAGTCCTGCTCAACGCGAGGTTTAATGCACCGGCGCGTGCGTCTGTTCGGCCGGATGCGGCTGCGTCAGCGCACTGACTACCGCGAACACGATGATGTTCACCGCCAGCGCCAGGAAGCCGATGTTGACGTCCTTCAGCGCGTCGGGCAGGAACGGCATCAACTGGCCCACGCTCAGGTGCATCGTGGTCGTGATCGTGACCACCGCCACCCCGGCGAGAATCCCGCAGAACGCGCCTTGCTTGGTCGCGCGGTTATGCGGCCGCAGGCTGCAGATCACCGCCGGGAACAACTGCGTCACGAAGCTGTAACCCATCAGCAGCAGGGCCACGATCGTTTCGCCGCCATGCAGCGTGAAGCCGACCGCCACCAGCGCCACCACCGGTACGAGCAGCCGCGCCAGGTTGGTCACCGTGGCGTCCGACGCGTTGCGGTTCACCATGCCGCGGTAGACGTCGTTGGCAAGCAGCGTGGAGGCCGAGGTCAGGATCATGGAGCCCGGCACCAGCGCGGTCAGAATGCCGGCCCCGCCGATTACGCCGACGAACCACGGGTCGAAGGTTTGCAGCGACAGGCGGAACAGCGACAGGTCGATGTCGCCGCCCTTGAGGCCCGGCACCTTCAGCGTTGCGGCGAAGCCGACGAAGAACACGAACAGCAGGATCAACTGGTATAGCGGCAGCACCATCGCGTTGCGGCGGAAGATGCGTTCGTCCCGTGCGGTGAAGATCGAGCCGAACGAGTGCGGCCACATGAAGAAGCCCAGCGCGGTCAGCAGCACCGTCGACTGGAACCAGGTCACGCTCGAGCCCTTGGCCGGGAACGTCAGGAAGCCGGGGCGGGCGGTGTCGATCGCGCGGAACATGTCGCTGAAGCCGCCGTAGTAGTGAATCGGCAGATAGATGCCGAGGAACAGCACGATCGCGAGGATCAGCGTGTCCTTCACCACCGAATTCCACGCCGAGCCGCGCACGCCGGAGACGATCACGTAAGCGGTCACGACGGCGGCGCCGATCCAGATCGCCGTGGTCGACGAAATCGCGCCGTACGACGCGGTCGCGACGATAATGCCGAGCCCCTTGAGTTGCAGCACGAGGTACGGAATCAGTGCGGCGACACCCACCAGCGCGACCAGGGTGCCGAGCGCCGGGCTGTCGTATTTGCGCGCGAAGAAGTGCGGTTGCGACACGAGCCGGTGGTCTCTCGCATAACGCCAGATGGGCGGCAGCATCCAGTACGAGATGATGTAAGCGAGCGTGCCGTACGCGAGAATGTAGTAGACCGGCGCGCCCTTGCCATAGGCGAAACCGCTGCCGCCGAGGAAGGTAAAGGTGGTGTAGATCTCGCCGGCCATCAGCAGGAACACGAACGCGGTGCCGAAGCTGCGGCCGCCCACCGTCCATTGTTCGAGGCTCATGTCGTGGCCGCGCCGCGCGCGTATGCCGAGGTACAGCGCGAACAGCGTAATCGCCGCAATGATCAGCAGGGCGCTCATGGGCGGACCTCCTCGCCTTCGACGGCGGCGAGTTGACGGTTGGACGGGTCCAGACGGTAGACGACCGCCATGATGATCGCACTGAGCACGACCCACATGACGATCCAGGCCAGCACGAACGGCATGCCGAGCATCAGCGGTTCGACGCGATTCACGAACGGAACACCGAGCAATATGCCGACGAACGGCAGCGCGGCGAGTACACGAAGCAACATGGGGGCGACTCCTCGAACCGGTAAGTACGTCTCGTTGAAAGTGCGGCTTCGCTGGGGACTTTATGCCTGATGCTTTGGGTACGTAAAGTAAGTCAAAAAAGTGTAGGCTTTCCGAAAGTTGCGCGTGCATCTTTTTTGCGTGTTTTTCGCGCGGCTTGCTGCGCTGCAATGCGCAGCGTCCGCGGTGACGAGACAGTGGCAAGCGTGCCGCTAGCGCACTTTATGCGGTGCTGGCTGGCGCGGCGCGATATCATCCCGGTCACGCGACGCGAGCAGTCGTTCATCACGGAAAACGCATATGGTCGAAAGTCTGATCTCGGACATTCTGTTTGGCTTCACCGGGCTGATCAGCATCATCAACCCGATCGGCATTGCATTTGTCTTCCTTGACCGGACTGCGTCGTTGACCACCGAGGAGCGCACCGCGCTCGCCCGCAAGATCGCCATCAACGTGGTCTGCGTGCTGCTGGTGGCGTTCTTTATCGGCACCCCGATCCTGCATTTCTTCGGCATTTCGATGCAGGCGCTGCGCATTGGCGGCGGCCTTGCGGTCGCGGTCGGCGGCTGGCAGATGCTCAATGCGCCCGACACCCAGCCGGCCGAACAACCGGCGGTGAAACGCGTCGACGCGGACAACGCCATGTCGAAGGCGTTCTTCCCGTTCACCATTCCACTGACTACCGGGCCGGGCTCGATTGCCACGGCGATCGCGCTGACCGCGAACCGCACGCACAAGCTGTCCGAGTTCGTGTTGTCGAGCGTTGCGTCGGTGGTTATCTCCCTGCTGGTGGCGCTCAGCGTCTATCTGGTATACAGCCGTGCAGTGATTTTCGCCCGTTACCTTGGCGTGGAAGGCACCAAGGTCGCGATGCGCGTCTCGTCGTTTCTGCTGTTGTGTATTGGCGTGCAGATCATGTTGACCGGCTTCTCCGAATTCCTGATTCCGATCGCGACGTTGCAGCCGGTGATCAAGTAGTGTCGGGCCGGGCGGCAGCCTGCCGCGCCGGAGCGTTGTGTCGCAGCAGAGCGCAACCGTCGCCAGGTTGCATCGGACCGGAGAGAACCCAATGTGCCGCTGGCTCGCTTATACAGGTAACCCGCTTCAGCTCGAAACGGTGCTGTTCAACGCGAAACACTCGCTGATCGATCAGAGCCTGCATTCGCGGCTCGGCCATACCACCACGAACGGCGACGGCTTCGGCATCGGCTGGTACGGCCACCCGACCGACATTCCGTTTCGTTACCGCTGCATCCAGCCGGCGCGCGGCGGCACGATCGAGCAATATCCGTTCAAGCCGCAACTGGCGTGAACCTCAGGAGCAGGATGAGCAGGATCAGTCGCATGGAGCAGAGCATGAGCCCGTTGATCGAAGCGTTCTACGACACCACGACCGGCACGTTCACGTATGTGGTGTTCGCCGCCGAAGGCTCGGCCTGCGCGGTGATCGACCCGGTGCTCGACTACGACCCGAAGTCCGGGCATACGTCGACGGCGTCGGCGGAACGCGTCGTGGACTTTGTCAAAGCCCATGGCTTGCAGGTCGAATGGTTGCTGGAAACACACGCCCATGCCGATCACGTTTCGGCAGCGCCGTATCTGAAGGACACGCTGGGCGGCAGGATCGCCATCGGCGCGGACATTTGCGTCGTGCAGGGCGTGTTCAAACGTGTGTTCAATCTGGCCGACGAGATGCGCACCGACGGCCGCCAGTTCGATCATCTGTTCGCACCGGGCGAGACCTTCAGCATCGGCGGATTGCGCGGCGAGGCGCTGCATGTGCCGGGTCATACGCCCGCCGACATGGCATACCGGATCGGCGATGCGGTATTCGTCGGCGATACGCTGTTCATGCCGGACCTCGGCTCGGCGCGCTGCGATTTTCCGGGCGGCGACGCGGGCACGCTGTACGAGTCCGCGCGCGCGTTGCTGGCGCTACCGCCGCAAACGCGGCTGTGCATGTGCCACGACTATCCGCCGCCGTCGCGCGAGCCGCGCTGGCAGACCACGGTGGCCGAACAGCGCCGCGACAATATCCATTTGCACGACGGCGTGAGCGAGGAGGCGTTCGTCGCGCTGCGCACCGCGCGCGACCGCACGCTCGGCATGCCGACGCTGATTCTGCCAGCCATCCAGATCAATATCCGCGCGGGCGCGCTGCCGGAGCCGGAGGCGAACGGCGTGCGCTATCTGAAGATTCCGCTGAACGCGTTCTGAGCGGGTGAGGGTAGTGCTGAACGGAACGGAACCGCGCTAGCGCTTCAGCAGCATCGTGCTCAGCACGGAAAACACCGTCGACGGTAGTTCCGCGAGACGGCTCACCACCACGTTGTGCGGATAGAAATCCTCCACGGCGTCGGTCAACACGCCGATCCCCACCAACTCGATGCCGCGCTGGCCGATCGCCGCCACGCGTTCGCGCAGATCGCTGCGCAGCACTTGCGGGTCGCCGTCGCCGGTCGAGGGATAACCGTCGGAGAACACCATCAGAATGCGCCGGCTGGCCTGATGATCGGCCAGACGCGCCGCGGCCCACGCGAGCGCTTCGCCGTCGGGGTTCTCGTGTCCGCAGTCGATCCGCGCGATACCGCTCAGATCCGTCGCACCGAAGCGTTTGTAGACTTTCAGATCGAGCCGCTCGACGAAGCGGTTATAGCGCCGCAAATCCGCACCCGCCGCAAGCTGCCGCTGATAAAGCTGACGCATCGGCTCCGATTCGACCGAGCAATAGCCCAGCACCTCGCAATCGAACGACAACTGCGTCAGCGCATCGCACAACGCGGTCGCGCATTGGCGCGCGAGTTCGATCTTGCGTCCGGCCATCGAGCCGCTGCGGTCGATCAGCAACGTGACCGCCACGTCGCGCCCTTTGTGCGCCCGCTGCGTGCGAAACGGCGTGCGGTAACCGGGCGAGGTGGCGAGTTTCGCGAGCGCGGTACGGTCGATCTCGCCGCGCTCCTGCTCGCGGCGCCAGCGTGTGCGTTCGTCGGCGCTCAGCGCACGTTCGAGTTTTTCCTTCAGCGGCGCGGTGTCCGCGCGGGCTTGCGCGCGAAGTTCACGCCACGCCGCGCTGTCGTCCTGGCCGGTGAGGTCGGCGATCTCATCGAATTCGGTGGCGAGTGGAATGGACAGTTGTGCGCGCACCGTGTTGGCTACCGCAGCGCCGGCTTCGCCTTCGCTATTCGCCGAAGGCTGTTGCGCGTCGCCGAGCGATTGGCCCATGCCGACCGCGTTCTCCGCCTGAGCGCCGCCGCTGCGATCCGACGGCGGCGAATTCGCGCTGTCGTGATCGGGCAGCACGGTGTCGTCTTCGTCGTCGAGCGGCGCGGACGAACTCGCGGCCGTTTCCGTGTCGATGTCTTCGACCGGGTCCGCGGTGAAGACCATGCTGTTCACGTCGCCCGCCGACAACGCACGCACCCGCGACACCAGCGCTCGCGCCGTCGCGATGCTCTGCGCGGTCGAGCGGCTGCCGTGCGCTTCGTGCAGCAGATCCTGCGACGCATGCAACGCGGCCAGCAGCGAATGGACCGCTTCGGTTCGCGTCGGCGGCTCATCCCACAGCGCGCGCTCCACCAGCCAGACCAGCCGGTCGCGCCAATGCAGCTTCGACCAGCGCTGCCGCACACGTTCGGCTGCATGCACGCGCAGTTTGCCGATGAACCAGCGTGCGCCCGGATACTCGTCGAGCAATTCACCGCACACGCGACGGTCGTCGATCACTTGCGCGAGTTTCGCTTCGATACCGGCTGGCAGCGCGTCGAGCTCCGCGAGCGACGCATGTTTCGCGCGCGCCACCAGCAGATCCAGATAGCCGATCAGCACATCGCGTTCGATGCCGCCGTTCAGCTCGTAATCGGGAATCACGATCCGGCCAGGTTCAACGCGCGGCCCGTCCGGACTGAACGCGACCGTCACGCCGTATTGCCCCGTCAGCACACGGGCGACTTTGCTGAGCGTGGATTCGAAGGTGAAGCCGCGCGTGTCGTGCGGAGCGTGCATCGTGCCCACGTTCAGGCGGCCGGCGCGATGTGATGGCGAATGATGCCGCGAATCAACGCGGCGTCTTCCGGACTCACCTTCGCATAGATGGCCGGCCCGGCCGCGCGTTCGGGGTCGCCGGTGCGCAGCATCAGTTCGGCCCAGTCGAGCAGGCGCCGCGTCGAGAACGCGCTCGACAGATCTTCGCGCGAGAACGCCGCGCGGCAGTCGGCGGCAATCGCAGCGAGCGTGGTGGCGAGCGTGCGCGTCATGTGCGGGGCGAGCGTGCGGATCAGCACGTCGGCTTCTTCGGCGGGCGACAGATAGTCGAGCAGATATACGCGCCAGCGATCGAGAAACGCCTCGTTCATCAGATTGGCGCCCTGATACAGATGACGGAACTGGCTCATCGCGCCGACGGCGTTCGCGGTGGCGAAGAGCCGGAACGCCGGATGCGGCGCCACGATCTCGTTGCCTTTCTCCTTCAGCACGAGGCGGCCGTGCGGTTCGAGCACGGCGGTGAGCGCGGCGAGAATCGACGGTTCGGCGAAGTCGATTTCGTCGACGATCAGCCACAGGCCCTCGCGCATCGCGGTGGGCAGCACGCCGTCGACCCATAAAGTCTCGCCGCCCTTGACTGTCCAGAAGCCGACGAAATCGCCGACGGTGGTCTGCCCGTTCATGTTCGAGCGCAGTACGCCGTGCCGCGAACGCGCCGCGACCTGTTCGATCAGGCTGGTCTTGCCGGCGCCAGTGTGGCCGATCAGCATGACGCGGCGGTTCTCGACGATATCTTCGACGATGTCGTTGAAGCGCTCGGAAAACAGATAGGCGGGATTGATGCGCGGCACCAGCGGACTATCCATGCCGCAGGGCACGTCGACATGACCGATGCGCACGCTCTCGCTTACGCCTTCCACGTGCCGCTGTTTCGCCGCCGCCGCGAGCGCCGCGGCGCGCTGCAAGGCGGGCATGAAGGCGATCCGTTCGGCCGCGCCGTGCTCGGCGCCGGTGTCGCCGGTATCGATCGCGAAGCCTTCGCGGCGCCACTTCTTCAGCTTGGCGCGCAGATTTTCCGCATCGACCACCAGATCGATATCGACCGTGCCGGTACGCTCGCCGTCGTCCGCGCCATGTTCGAGGCGATAGTTTTCCGGGCGGTCGGCGACGCTGACGCGCCACCATTCAGCGCCGTTCTCCGTTGCGCGTTGGTAAAGGCCAAGGTGTTCGTCTTCGGTCAGTTCGGGCGCATTCATGGCAAGAGGTAAAGGATCGATAACGGTTTATACGTTTCTATTTGGCGCGGACGTAATGAGCATCTATCTTATCTTGAGCAGCTTTCGATCGCCCTTTTCGGTTGCCCACTCAATGTCGAGTCCGCTGTCCGCAAAAGTTTATTGCGTCAAACGGATAGGCTATCAGCCGCGTATCCCCTATAGTTCGACCGCGCTGGATGTAGTTTTGCAACATCTATCCATCGTTCTATCCATCGTCGTTTTCGAATCCCGCTTTAAACCGGCGTTGTCCGGGTGGTCGCAGCATGAGCGCCGCCGACGCTGCACCGAGTAGTTTTGAATCATCCGCAATCCGCTTTGCCCTCCCTCGCGATACAAAACAACTCACGGCAAGACAATGAGACTACCTACTAAATTAATGGCGGCCCTTGCGGTAGCGGCTAGTCCGCTGGCTTATGGTCAAACCAGTGTGTCGTTATATGGTCGCCTGGACGCGGGTCTGGAATACCTGAATCACATCAACAATGCCGCGGGCGGCAGTTCGAGCCGCTGGAGCGCGGAGGGCGGCGATTGGGGCACCAGCATGCTGGGCCTCAAAGGCAATGAAGATCTGGGCGGTGGCCTGAATGCGATCTTCAACCTGGAAACCGGCTTGCAGGTGATGAACGGCACCACCAGCGGCGGGCGCCTCTGGTCGCGGCGCGCATTCGTCGGCTTGAAGAGCCAGGAGTGGGGCACGCTGCAGGCGGGCCGCAATCTGTTTATCGATAGCGACGGCGTGTGGGAATTCGATCCGTTCGTGCAGCAGGCGTTTTCGTCGGCCTCGCTGGTGCGCGGGCGCAACTGGCAGCAAACCAGCAACAACGTCGAGTATCACAGCCCGGTGTTCTGGGGCTTCGACGTGCAGGGGCAATACTCGTTCGGCAATCAGCCGGGCTCGTTCAATAGTGGCGCGAACGGTGAGTTCGGCCGCTCCGACGGCGTCATGCTGAGCTATCACTCCACGCTGTTCGACGTGCGCGGCATCTACGACGAACTGCGCGACAGCAATGGCCGCTTCAGCAATATCTTCCAGGCGTCGCGCGAATATTTCGTGGGCGCCAACGTGCATTTCGATGCGGTGAAGATCCAGGGCGCCTATACGCACTACTCGGCGCCGGACTCGCCGGTCGGCGTGGCCGATAGCGCGGATCACTACTGGCTCGGCGCGACCTACAACTTCCAGCCGCGCTGGGCGGTGACGGCGGGCGGCTACTACGTGAAGGTCGGCGACGGCAGCGGCGACGCCGCGCACGACCCGTCCGGCCACGCGATGATGTACGTGCTCGGCACCACCTACAACCTGACGAAGCGCACCTTTCTGTATGGCACGGTGGGTTACGTGAACAACGGTGGCAACTCGAACTTCTCGCTCGAAGCGTCGCCGCGCGACTCGACCAGCAACACGAGTCCGCTGGTCGGCGAATCGCAGACCGGCGCTTATGTCGGGATGCTGCATCAGTTTTGACGCTGCGCGATAAGCGGCATGGAACGTGCTACGAGCGAACGGCGCTCGTGATGCCGCTCGTGCTGCATTCGGCAGGTCTCGTATCACCCCGCAATAAGTTTTGAAGAACGCCTCACAAGGGATAAACAACAATTGACTCCACACGATACTCACGGCGAGTCCCGCGACGGGACAGCCTTCGCCGCGAGCGGTGAAGCGTCGAGCATGACGCGCCGCCGCTGGCTCCAGGGCGCACTCGCGTTGACCGCCGCGGGCCTGACCGGCTCGCTCGCGCTCAAGGCACTCGCCGCGAACCCCTCCGCCGCGCCCATCGACGCGTTCATGAGCCTGTCGCAATCGCTGACCGCGCGAGCCACGCTGAATCGCGACGTCGGCACGCGCCTGCTGGCCGCGTTGCAGACGTCGTCGCCCGCTTTCGCGCAGCAGTTGCCGAAGCTGGCCGGCGCGCTCGCCGCCGGTTCCGCCGACGCCTCGCAACAGG
Source organism: Paraburkholderia bryophila (assembly GCF_013409255.1). Taxonomy (NCBI): domain Bacteria; kingdom Pseudomonadati; phylum Pseudomonadota; class Betaproteobacteria; order Burkholderiales; family Burkholderiaceae; genus Paraburkholderia; species Paraburkholderia bryophila. The sequence continues at coordinate 3,468,819 of NZ_JACCAS010000002.1, read as the reverse complement.
CGCTCGCGCTGAAGATCCTCGAAGCGTGGTACCTCGGCACCGTCGATACGACCGTGGTCACGTACGAACAGGCGCTGATGTACGACGTGGTTTCCGACACGCTGATCATCCGTTCGTACTGCCCCAACAAGCCCGGTTTCTGGGCTGCCAAACCGATCGAAAGGCAAGCCTGAGCATGGCCGATTCACAAAATCAAACCCAACCCAAAACCCAGCAGGCCGATATCGTCGTAGTCGGCTCGGGCGTCGCGGGCGCGATCGTCGCGCATCAGATGGCGCTGGCCGGCAAGTCCGTGATTCTGCTCGAAGCCGGGCCGCGCATGCCGCGCTGGGAAATCGTCGAACGCTTCCGCAACCAGTTCGACAAGTCGGATAACTCGGCGCCGTATCCGTCGAGTCAATGGGCGCCGCATCCGGAATACGGTCCGCCGAACAATTATCTGATCCTGAAGGGCGAGCACAAATTCAACTCGCAGTACATTCGCGCGGTGGGCGGCACAACGTGGCACTGGGCGGCGTCCGCGTGGCGCTTCATGCCGAACGACTTCCACATGAAGACGGTGTACGGCGTGGGCCGTGACTGGCCGATGGCGTACGAAGAGCTGGAGCCGTACTATCAGCGCGCCGAAGAAGAACTCGGCGTGTGGGGCCCGACGGACGAAGAACTCGGTTCGCCGCGCAGCCAGCCGTATCCGATGGCGCCGCTGCCGCTGTCGTACAACGAGCAGACTATCAAGGGCAAGCTCAACGCGTTCGACTCGCGCTATCACGTGGTGACCGAGCCGGTGGCGCGCAATAGCCGTCCGTACGACGGCCGCCCGACCTGTTGCGGCAACAACAATTGCATGCCGATCTGTCCGATCGGCGCGATGTACAACGGGATTGTGCACGTCGAGAAAGCGGAGCAGGCCGGTGCGAAACTGATCGACAACGCGGTCGTCTACAAGCTCGAAGTGGGCGCGGACAAGCGCATCGTCGCGGCTTTGTATAAAGACCCGCAGGGCAACGAGTATCGCGTGGAAGGCAAGTACTTCGTGCTGGCCGCGAACGGCATTGAAACGCCGAAGATCATGCTGATGTCCACCAGCCACGATTTCCCGAACGGCGTGGGCAATAGCTCCGACATGGTGGGCCGCAATCTGATGGACCACCCGGGCACCGGCGTGACGTTCTACGCCGACGAAAAACTGTGGCCGGGCCGCGGACCGCAGGAAATGACCTCGCTGATCGGTTTCCGCGACGGCGCATTCCGCGCGACCGAAGCTGCGAAGAAAATCCATCTGTCGAACCTGTCGCGTATCGATCAGGAAACGCAGAAGATTTTCAAGCGGGGCAAGCTGATCAAACCGGCCGAGCTGGACGCGCAGATTCGCGACCGCGCGGCGCGTTTTGTCGAGTTCGATTGCTTCCACGAAATCCTGCCCGCACCGGAAAACCGCATCGTGCCGAGCAAAACGGAGACCGACGCGATCGGTATTCCCCGTCCGGAGATTACGTATCGTATCGACGATTACGTGAAGCGCGGCGCCGTGCATACGCGCGAGGTTTACGCCAACGCGGCGAAAGTGCTGGGCGGCACCGAGATCGAGTATCAGGACGAGTTCGCGCCGAACAATCACATCACGGGCGCGACCATCATGGGCAGCGATCCGCGCGATTCGGTGGTCGACAAGCATTGCCGTACCTTCGATCACCCGAACCTGTTTATCTCGAGCAGCGCGACGATGCCCACCGTGGGCACCGTCAACGTGACGCTGAGCATCGCAGCGCTGGCGCTGCGCATGGCCGACCAGTTGAAGAAGGAAGTTTGAACGTGCTGAAGAAAACCTTTTTCTGGCTACTGGCCGGTGCCTTGACTCTGCCCGCGTTGGCGCAGGCGGAGTCGTCGGTGAGCGGCAACGACACCGCATTGATTAAACGCGGTGAATATCTCGCGACGGCCGGCGATTGCATGGCGTGTCATAGCACGGTAAAGGGCAAGCCGTTTGCGGGTGGCTTGCCGCTGAAAGTACCGATGCTCGGCACGATCTACTCAAGCAATATCACGCCGGATCCGCAAACGGGGATCGGCACGTGGTCGCTTGATGATTTCGACCGCGCGCTGCGCAAAGGCGTCTCGAAGGACGGCCACAATCTGTATCCGGCCATGCCGTACGTCTCGTACGCGAAGGTCAGCGACGACGACGTGAAGGCGCTGTACGCGTACTTCCGCTACGGCGTCGCGCCGGTGAATCAGGCCACGCATGCAAGCGATATTCCGTGGCCGCTCAACATGCGCTGGCCGCTGACCGCGTGGAACTGGCTGTTCCTGACGAGCGGTTCGTATCAGGCGAAGTCGAACCAGAGCGTCGAATGGAATCGCGGCGCGTACCTCGTGCAAGGCCTCGCACATTGCAGTACGTGCCACACGCCGCGCGGCTTCGCAATGCAGGAGAAAGCGCTCGACGAAACTGGCGGCGATTTTCTCGGCGGTTCGGTGCTGGCGGGTTGGGATGGCTACAACATCACGTCGGCGACCAACAGCGGGATTGGCGGATGGACCCATGCGCAACTCGTCCAGTATCTTCAGACGGGCAGCGTGCCAGGTCTCGCGCAAGCTGCTGGGCCGATGGGCGAAGCGGTGGAGCATAGCTTCTCGAAGATGACGGACGCCGATATCAACGCGATTGCTACCTACGTGCGCACGGTGCCTGCGGTCAGCGACGGCAGCCGGCAAGCACGCGGTACTTGGGGCAAGCCGGCCACGGACGTGACGCGGTTGCGTGGTGTTGCGATGAGCGACGGTACGCTCGATCCGGCGCGTTTGTACCTCGGTAATTGCGCGACTTGCCATCAGGCACAAGGCAAGGGCACGCCGGATGGGTACTATCCGCCGTTGCTGCATAACACCACGGTGGGGGCGTCGAATCCGGGTAACCTGGTGCAGGTGATTTTGCACGGTGTGCAGCGCAAGACCGCGGGCAATGATGTTGGGATGCCGGCGTTTGCCGTGGAGTTGAATGATGCGCAGATTGCTGCTCTGACTAACTACGTGACGACGCAGTTTGGTAATCCGGCGGCTGTGCAGGTGACGGAGAAGGATGTGGCGAAGCTGCGGTGAGTTGAGTACGAGGTGAGCGCTGGGCACAGTTGATCGACGTGTTCGGCGTTAGAAAAAGGGCATGCCGGGTTTATCCGATATGCCCTTTTTTGCGTTTGACCGATGAGTCGCACTCGGAGTCGCGCGTGAGGCGCTTCAAGCTCGGCGGACTTAGACCGGCGTCGTGTGGAACGGGGCTTGCTCGACCTCGGTAAGCGCGCGGCGGCGTCCATAGCTATAAACGCCGCACGATGACACGGAATATGACGCACCACGAGTGCAGGGATAAGGGAAAGACAAATGGCGCGACATAAGGCCGACGTTGCTGACGATGACTTCGAGATTTACGCGAGCTATCACGGAACAGGCGACGGCCGTTACGTAGGTGGGCTGAAGGTAGTCAGAAAAGCAGACAGGAAGCTTCTGTTTCCATTCGATGGCGCGCCCGAGATCGGGCCTTACGCGACTGCCGACGAGGCGCGCCGCGCCGCGATCGATTACGGACGCGAGATCGTGGCAGCGGATCGCGCGGCCCCGGAGCAGTGACGCTGGACACGCGAATCGACGCGATCGTTATGACGTTCCCCTTTTTACAAAAAATGGCCGTGACCTCCGCTTTCGGCGCCGCAACGGCCACGCCTACCGGGTTGGTGGAAACGTTGCGCGAGGCCTCTTGGCGCGCGGTTCACAGACAGGGACCGATTGTTGCTGCAGAGATCAGATAGCCGACAGGCCAGTCAAGGAGAGCGACATGGATCAGATCGACGCACAAAATCGCGAGAGCGACAACAGCGACCCCCAGCACGGCAAATACGGCGCTACCGCCAACGTGTGGGACATCTCGCCGGAAACACGACAGCGCAACAAACCGAGCGGCACGCATTACGTCGAACCAAGTCCGCTTGGCATCGAACCGGTCGAGCAGACCGGCGTCGACAAGGCCACCAATCCGCCGCGTTCGACCGAGCATCCCGCGCAGACTGCCGAAGTGCCGCTCGGCACTGGCGCGCAAAGCGAGCCTCCGGGCGGTGGTGGCCGCGAATCACAGCGCAAGGAGTGAGTGGTGCTGCAAAGTTGCGAAGTTGAAAAGTTGTGAAGTCGCACCGCACACCATCGGCGACCACCCGGCACCACGCACAGGAGCGAACCATGCTCAACGATTCGAAGCACGGTTTCGACGCGGCGCAGACCGAGTACGAAGCCTTCATGCTGGAGCCGCACGACTGGGTGCCGAACAACCGCAAACTACCGGTCGTGATTTATCGCCGGGCACTTTTGCCCGATAGCGGCGACCTTGCCGCCGCATTTGAAATTCTGTTCGAACGCAACGACTGGCCGCCGCAATGGCGCGACGGCATTTTCGACTATCACCATTTCCACGCGAGCGCGCATGAAGTGCTCGGCATCGCGGATGGGTCCGCGCAGGTGATCGTTGGCGGTCCGGGCGGAAGGGTGGTGACCGTATCTGCGGGCGATGCGTTGCTGCTGCCCGCCGGCACTGGCCATTGCCTGCAATCCTTCGCGCGGCATTTCCAGGTGGTGGGCGGTTATCCGGACGGGCAGCAGTGGGACATCCACCGCGAAGCGCTCACACCGCAAGAACTGGCAGCGATGGACGCGTTGCCGTTCCCGCCCATGGATCCGATCGACGGCAAGCTCGGCCCGTTGGTCGAGTTCTGGCTGCATGCGGCTTGAAGCGGTAGATGCGCGCCATTCCTCTCTTTGGGCCGTGCGTTGGCGCTGATACCGCAAGCGTCCTGAAAGATCCATCGTCTGTAACGTAGCCGGTACGGCGCTAACCAACCAACGCCACCCGCCACGCGCGCCGCTGCCTGGCAACTAGCGTGCAGAATCGCGCGCATCGGCGCATCATCGGTGAGCTTGTGCGGTTTCCCTGCGTTATCCCCTGAACACCACCACCGGCCAAGCTCGCCGAATCGCTGAATGAGGCGCGGCATGCCGGCCAGGTTCCCAACCGCCGAACAAGGAGTGTCCCCATGCAAAACGATCCCGCCCTCGACCAGTTGTGCATCAACACGATTCGCACGCTGGCCATGGACGCCGTGCAAAAGGCCAATTCCGGTCACCCCGGCACGCCGATGGCGCTGGCGCCGGTTGCTTACCATCTGTGGCAAAACCATCTGCGCTACGATCCGGACGAACCGCTGTGGCCGAATCGCGACCGCTTCGTGCTGTCGGTCGGGCATGCGTCGATGTTGCTTTATGCGCTGCTGCATCTGGCCAACGTCAAGGCCGTGGACGAAGAAGGCAACGCGACCGGCGGCCCCGCGGTATCGCTGGACGACATCGAGCATTTCCGCCAGCTCGACAGCAAGACGCCGGGCCACCCCGAGTACCGCATGACCACCGGCGTGGAGACGACCACCGGACCGCTCGGCCAAGGACTCGGCAACAGTGTCGGCATGGCAATGGCCGCGCGCTGGTACGAGAGCCGCTTCAACCAGCCGGACGTGCCGCTGTTCGACTACCGCGTGTACGCGTTATGCGGCGACGGCGACATGATGGAAGGCATCTCGCACGAAGCGGCATCGCTCGCGGGACACCTGAAACTGTCGAACCTGATCTGGATCTACGACAGCAACCGCGTGACGATTGAAGGCCACACCGATCTGGCGTACAGCGACGACGTGGAGAGCCGCTTTCGCGGTTACAACTGGCACACGCTGCACGTCAACGACGCGAACGACGCCGCCGCGCTCGAAGCCGCCTTCGTCGAGGCGAAAAGCATTACGGACCGGCCCACGCTAATCGTGGTGCACAGCATTATCGGTTTCGGTTCGCCGCATAAGCAGGACACGTCGGCGGCGCACGGCGAGGCGCTCGGTGTCGAAGAGGTCGCGCTGACCAAGAAGGCGTACGGCTGGCCCGAAGACAAATTTTTCTACGTACCGGACGGCGTGCACGAGCGTTTCGCGCAAGGCATCGGCGCACGCGGCAAGGCGGCGCGCGACGCATGGCTGGCGAGGCACGAGGCGTACGGCAAGCAGTATCCGCAACTGGCGCGCGAACTCGCGGTGATCGAAGCGCATGAATTGCCCGACGGCTGGGACAGCGACATTCCCACCTTCGACGCGGACCCGAAGGGCGTCGCCTCGCGCGATTCGTCGGGCAAGGTGTTGAATGCGATCGCCGCGCGCGTGCCGTGGATGATCGGCGGCGCGGCGGATCTGTCGCCGTCCACCAAGACCAATCTGAAATTCGAAGGGGCGGGCAGCTTCGAAGCGGATAACTACGGCGGCTGCAATCTGCACTTCGGCATTCGCGAACATGCGATGGGCGCGGCGGTCAACGGCCTCGCGTTGTCGAATCTACGGCCGTTCGGCTCGACCTTCCTGATTTTTAGCGACTACATGAAGCCGCCGATCCGTCTGTCGGCCATCATGGAAGTGCCGGCGATTTACGTCTTCACGCACGATTCGATCGGTGTCGGCGAAGATGGCCCGACCCATCAGCCGATCGAGCAACTGGCGTCGCTGCGTGGCGTGCCGGGGCTGACGGTGCTGCGTCCCGGCGACGCGAACGAAGTCGCCGAGGCATGGCGCGTGGCGCTTTCGCATCCGCGGCGGCCGTCGTGCATCGTCGTATCGCGCCAGGCATTGCCGACGCTCGACCGCAGCCGTTATGCGTCCGCGAAGGGGGTGCAGAAGGGCGCCTATGTGCTCGCCGATGCAGCCGATGGGCAGAAGCCGCAAGTGATTCTGATGGCGACCGGCAGCGAGCTGTCGGTGTGCGTCGACGTCTACGAAAAGCTCAAGAGCGAGGGCATCGCGGCGCGCGTGGTGTCGATGCCGTCATGGGATGTGTTCGAGCGTCAGGACGAGGCGTATCAGGAGTCCGTGCTGCCGGATGACGTGGTTGCGCGTGTGGCGGTCGAGCAGGCGGCGTCGCTGGGCTGGGACCGTTATGTGGGCCGGCATGGCGCGCAGGTGGTGATGCATACGTTTGGTGCGTCCGCGCCGCTCGCCGATCTGAAGAAGAAGTTCGGCTTTACGCCGGAGCATGTGTATGACGCGGCGAAGCAGCAGATTGCGAGGGCGCAGGGGAAGCGGAGTTAGGCGTTTTTTAACGCGGTGATTTGGTTCGCTTCGAACCGCATGATGTGTAGAACAAAACCGGCGGCGTAAAAACCGCCGGTTTTTTTATGTCACGCCGATAACCTCAATCGGCCGCCTCTTCAAGCGTGCTGCGATACGCGCGCGATTGCATTTCCGCGAGCCGGCTCAGCGTTCTCGACAGATCGTGCGCGCCCTCCAGCCCGGCAAGCGCCGCTTCGATCGGCTGATCGGACGCGATAAACAGCGCCCGCTTGCGGTCATAGAAAATATCAACGAGCCACACCAGCCGCTGCAACGTATGCGATTTCTTGAGCCGGTCGGTGCGCAGGTTGTCGAGAATCAGCCCCTGCCATTGCCCGGCGAGATCGAGATAGTCGAGGTGCGAACGGCTCGCCACGCACACGCTGTCGAAGTCCGCCCACAGCAGCGCCGCGCCCGCCGCGCGCGCAGTGAGCGGCCGGCCTGCCGCGCTCAGCGTGACCGGTTCGAGGCTAGCGTCGCCGCCTTCATGGCGCACGAAAATCTGCCGCAGCGCGTCGCGATTCGACGGGTCGAGCGGCGCGAAAAAACGCGGCGCCTCGGCCTCTTCACCACCGAAACGATAGTCGCGCGCGCCGTCGAAATGGATCACCGTGAAGCAGCGCTCGATCTGTTCGATGGTCGGTAGAAAACGTTCGTGAAACTCCGGGTCGGACAGCAGCGCATCCGGTGCGTAGTTCGAGGTCAGCACGATGCGTGTGCCGAGGCTGATCGCGGTATCGAGGAAACGGCCCATCAGGAACGCATCGGCGATATCGTGCACATGGAATTCGTCGAAGCACAGCAAGTCGACGCCGTCGAGCCACTGTCGCGAGACCGAACCAAGCCGGTCGTCACCGCGAGGTTCGCTGACGAGTCGCCGATTCATCTCCCGCAGAAATTCGTGGAAGTGCAATCGCCGCTTGCCGCACGTAGCCAGTTCGAACACCGTATCGACCACGAGGCTTTTGCCGCGGCCTGGCAGGCCGTGGCAATAGACGCCCTGGCGCTCAGACGCAACGCTGAGCTTCTCGCGCCGGGCCTGCGGATGCAGCAGCGCGACGAGCGCCGCGATCGCGTCGCGCTGGCTGGCGTCGGGCTCGATGCCGCGCGCGGCGAGGCTGCGGGTGATCTGAGCCTGATCAAGCATGAGCGAGCGTCCCGCAGCATGACGGGACCGCGGAAACAGCGGCGATGAGCACAGCGGCGAAAACGTTGAGCATGGATAGCGGGCGGGGAATGAGCGCGTCAGTTTAACAAGGACTGCCGGTAGGGCTCAGTCGCAAGCTTCCAACCCATGCCTTAAACCTTCGCTTCCAACGCATAGCGCGAAGCCCCTTCAAACCCGCTGCCGCCCCAACACCTGCTGCAACTCGCGCGGATCGACCGGTTTCGTGAAGTGATGATCGAAGCCCGCTTCCACGGCGGTCTGTTTGTCCTGCTGCTGACCCCAACCCGTCACCGCAATCAGCAGAATGCTCGCGTCGCCATACTCGCGACGAACCCGTCGCGCGACCTCGTAGCCATTGAGCCGTGGCAAACCGATATCGAGAATCACCGCGTGCGGCGCGAATTCACCGATCAACGCCAGCCCCGCGAGACCGTCGCCGGCCGTGCGCACTTCGTGGCCTTCGAGTTCGAGCACCATCGCGAGACTCTCGGCGGCATCCGCGTTGTCGTCGACGATCACGACCCGCAGGCCGGCCGCCTGCGCGGGCTCGGGCGCCGCGCGATCCGTCGGTGCGGACGCGGCACGCGATAGCGGCAGGCGGATCATGAACTCGCTGCCCGTGCCCGCGCCGTCGCTGAAGGCTGCGACTGTGCCGCCGTGCAGTTCCGCGAGCCCGCGCACCAGCGCTAGACCGATGCCGAGGCCGCCTTGCGAGCGGTCGAGTGCGGGCGCCAGCTGCGAGAACATTTCGAAGACGCTGTCCAGATGCTCGCGCGGAATGCCAATGCCGGAATCGCGCACCACGATCACCGCCTCGTCGCCTTCGCGCTCCGCCGCGAGCGAAATGCGGCCGCCCGGCGGCGTGTACTTGGCCGCGTTGTTCAGCAGATTCAGGATCATCTGCGAAAGGCGCGTGGGATCGGCGTCGAGATAAAGCGGTTCGCGCGGCAGCGTCACGCTCAGGTGATGCGATGAAGCCTGCACCGTGGGCCGCGCCGCTTCCATGGCCGATTGCATCGCGCGGGCGAGTTCGAGGCGTTGCTTGCGCAACTCCAGCTTGCCCTGGGTGATGCGCGAGACCTCGAGAAGATCGTCCACCAGATGCGTCATATGCTGCAACTGGCGGTCGAACACGTCGCGCGACCAGTTCAGCTGCGGATCGGCGAACTCCTTGAGCCGCAAAATCTCGAGCACGTTGCGCATCGGCGCGAGCGGATTACGCAACTCGTGCGCGAGCGTGGCGAGAAATTCGTCCTTGCGACGATCGGCCTTCGAGAGTTCGAGGTTCAACCGCTGCAGTTGCTGCTCGGCGCGTCGTCGCTCGGTAATGTCACGGCTCACGCAAACCGCGCCGTAGATGTCGCCGCGCGCGTTCGCCAGCGGTTTGACGACGGTGTCGCACACGCCGCGCGAGCCGTCGCGTCGCACGAACGGTAACTCGCCACGCCAGGTGCCATCGGCGGCGAGCGCGGCGAAGGCTTCGCGGCGAACCCGCAACGCGTCTTGCTGCGGGTGGAACATCGTGACGGGCTTGCCGAGAATTTCGCGTCGCCGATAACCCAGCATGCGCTCGCCGCCAACATTGAAGTCGGTGATGTTGCCGCGCAGATCGGTGATCACGATCGCGTCGCTCAGGTGCTCGAAAATCGCCGCCTGACGCAGCAGCACGGTCTGCGCTTCCTTGCGCTCGGTGATGTCGGTGCCGAGGCCGTAGACGGTCAGCGGCTCGCCCTGGCGGTCAAAGGTCGCGCGGCCGCGGCCTTCCATCCAGCACCAGTCGCCGCTCGCATGCAGAAAGCGGAATTCCACGACGTAATCGTCGCCGCTCGCGAGCGCACGCTCCACCGCCTCGTTGAGCGCGATCAGGTCGCGCGGATGAATCAGTTCGAAGAAGCCGCCGGGCATCTTCGCGAAGCGTCCTTCGGCGTAGCCCGCGAGCGCCTCCAGTTCGCGGCTCCACCAGAACTTGCCGGACTTCGGCTCGTGCGACCACGCGCCCATGCGCGCGCCGCGCATCGCCAGACTCAGCACGTCGCGGCTTTCCTGCAACTCCTGTTGCGCGCGTTGATGCGCGGCCACCGAAGCCTCCGCGTTACGCCGTGCCAGCAACAATTCCCGCTCGTACTTATGACGATCCTCGACGATCAGTACCGCGATCTCGATGAAGTCGGCTTCGCCGTGACGGCGGCATGCCGCGTTGAGCAGCATCGGCACCATGTGGCCATCGCGGTGAACCATGTTCAGTTTGATCTCGGTCACCGAGCCCTGCGTTTGCAGCAGCGGCGCCCAGTGCGTCTGATAGAACACCTTGCCGCCGGCGCTCAGCAGATCCTGCAGGTGCTTCAGGTCGACGAGTTCGACTGCGTCATAACCGAGCCAATCGCAGAAGGTCGCGTTGACGCGCAGGAGGCGGCCGTGGTGATCGGTCAGCAGCAGGCCGCAGGCGGCGTGCTCGAATAGTGCGTCGGCGGAAGGCTGCGGGCGGTCCGTGCTTGACATCGCGTTATCGGACCCGTGGCCCGGTCGAGGCGTGGATGGCCGGCGTCGTGATGCGTTTGCCGCCGGCGGTAGTCGGTAAGTCGTTGCGCTGCGCGATGCTCATCGTGGTGTCCTGAGGCCTGCTGGGCATGAAGCGGCGAATGCGCCAGGCCCGCCGGCTTCGAGGGATGTTACCGCAGTCTCGTGGCAAGTCGCGATTGGCGTGAGGCATCGGAGCGGTAGGCGAATGACAGGCGGCGCCGGTCATGCGATACGCATTGACGACGCCAGACAGTTCGTCATGAAACGGCTTCAACCGGTTTTAATTTTTGGCAACGGCGCGCCGGGCGGTTCGAGTCCGAAGCGTTCGTATTGGGAGATCACCTGGGCGCCGAACAGCAGTAGCGTCGCGAGCCATTCGAGACTGAACAGGATCACGATGGCCATGGTCAACGAGCCGTACACCACGCTGACCTGCGAGAGTGTGGCGAAATACCAGACCAGCACATGGCGAGTGATTTCCCACAGCACGGCCGCGACCACGCCGCCGAACAGCGCGTGTTTGAGCGACGGCTTGCCGACCGGCATGACCAGATAGATCGAGGTCAGCACGAAGATTTCACCGCTGAGACCCAGCAGATACAACACCACCCGCGAGAGCCCTTGCAGCGACACGTGCAGGCCGAACAGATCGACACCTTCGGCGCCGATCGCCTCCAATCCGCTCGACACGAACGTGACGATCAGCAGGCCGACGCCGAGAAACAGGATGTAGCAATACGGCAGCAACGCCGACAGCAGAAAGTGCCGCCGCCTGACCACCACGCGATGAACGAAGATCAGCGACATCGCGTTTTCTAGCACGGTGAACGCGAGCGAACTGAAGAAGATCATCGTCACCAGCAGCACCCAGCCGATCACCGCGCGGTGTGCAAGAAAATTCGCGAGCTCGCGCACCAGCGCACTCGATTGCCCCGGCACGAGCCATTGCAGCAGATGCCCGAGCGCGGTCAGCAGCACATGCTGCGGGACCAACCGCGACAGCACGATCACGATCAGGATCAGCAACGGCACGATGGAGAGCAACGCGTAATACGCCACCGCGCCCGCGAGCAGCAAGCCCTGGTTCGCGCGGAACGCCTTCAGCGTTTGCAGCACGAAGCTGCCGGGATGTTTCGCGACATAGAGCGCGTGTTCGTCGATGAGCGTTTGCATGGGGCCTCGCGGCGCACGTGGCGGACGGCTAAGGGGAGGCCGTCTGGGCCGACGTGCCTGTTTCTGTTGCGTGAACCGGTGTGTGTCAAGGTAGTTGTCGCGTGAACCGTTACGCTGCGTGCTTATACATGTCGGCCGAAGCCTGGGTTCGCTCAGGATTCAGATAGACCGAATCCGCGAGGTGCCAGTTGCGGATAGCGCCTGACCAGCGTGCGGGATTGCGCTGGCGCGAGGTTTGGTAGAGTGCACGCCGTCGGACCAGCAGCTCGTTCGCTTCGGCGCGATGCCGTTGCGCCGGACTGACATATTTCAGGCCACTGTGACGGTGCTCCTCGTTGTACCACTGCACAAAGCGCTGAACCCAGACACGGGCAGCGTCGAGCGTATCGAACGGCTGCTCGGGCCACATCGGACAATACTTCGCCGTGCGGAACAGCGACTCGGCAAACGCGTTGTCGTTGCTCACGCGCGGCCGGCTGAATGAAGGCTGCACGCCCAGATCAATCATGGCCGCGCGCATCGTGGCGCCCTTCATCGCACTGCCGTTATCCGAGTGCAGCACCAGCGGACGACCGGCAATGCCTTCGCGCAGACACCCCTTGGCCAGCAGCACGCCCGCGTGCTCGGCCGACTCCTGCTCCCACACCTCGTTCATCACCAGCTTGCGGCTGTAGATGTCCTTCATCATGTACCAGTAGAAGTAGCGCCCCCGCACCGTGCTGGGCATCCACGTGATATCCCAGCACCACACCTGGTTCGGGCCGGTGGCGCAATGCGTCGTGAGCGTGCGTCGTTGTGGGGCCTGCGCGCGACCGCGACGCTGCCCCTGACCGGCTGCTTTCAGGATCCGGTAGAACGTCGATTCGGACGCGATATACACGCCCTCATCAGCCAGTTTCGGCACGATCTGGTGGGGCGTCAGACTCGCATAACCCGGGCGGTTGGCCACCTCCAGCACGGCCTCACGCTCGGCCTCAGTCAGCCGGTTCGGCGGCGCCTTCCGGATGGCCAGCGTCCGGCCATCCTGCCGCGTTTCGCGCCAGCGCTGCACGCTGCGCACGCTGATCCCCAACTGCTCACACGCAAGGGCACGGCGCGCCCCCTGCTGCACCGCTTCGTCGATCAACTGCATGGCTTCATCGCGATCCGGGCGGCTGATCAGTCTTCCTCTTCCTTGCCCCAGATCGCGTCGGCTTTTTTTCGCAGGTTCAGCAACGCCGCCGCCTCCGCACGTGCCGCATCGGCGCGCTTGAGCTGACGCTCCAGTTCACGGATGCGTTTCTGCTGGGCCTTCACTTCCAGGCGCTGGGCCAGCGTGAGTTTTACCTCCGGCGGGTTGGCCTGCTCGCACGCCTCGCGCCACTGCCGGATCTGCTCCGGATAGATGCCCTTCCTGCGGCAGTACTCTGAAGTCTCCACCTCGCTCAGCGACGCCGTCTCCAGCACCACCCTGAACTTGTCGGCGCTCGACCATTGATCGCTTGTCTTGCCATTACCCGGCATGAATTCCCCAGCCTGTCTTGCGCTCTGCCGCCAGGCGCGTAGCGTCACCGTCGTGATGCCCGTCGCTCCCGCCAGCTCGATGACCGCACGATTGAACGGCGGCATCATCTGTTGGACTACCCATTCCCGCGTCTCTGCTGAATAGCGTTGCATCTTCCTTTCGCTGTCCGCCCTCCATCTTTACATCAATCGGTTCGGGCGACGCGACAACTAGGCTGACATGGAGGGGAACTGAAGCAAGAACGCAGCCATACTGGGGGTGGGTGGCTCGATTGAGCGTGGATAGCTGCCTGGCGGCGGTTCGCTTGCGCGATACGACCTTGCAACGCGCGCGGCGTGCGTGTCAGGAATACATCAGGAATACAGTTTGCTTGACGCTGCGCAGCAAGGCTTACCGGTCGGCAGCGAGCGCAGGGTTTTCGCAACGGGCCGATGGGGCCACCGCAACGGAGCCGCCATTGACTATCGCGTCAGACAATCAGGATCGGAAGCAGGATGTGAAGCCGGACCGCAATCAGGGCGACCGTGAGGGCGACAGTCAGGACCTCGTCATCGCGCGACCCGAAGGTTTGTATTGCGCGGCAGGTGACTTCTACATCGATCCATGGCGGCCGGTCGAGCGCGCCGTGATCACGCATGCGCATTCCGACCACGCACGCTTCGGCCATCGGCATTATCTTGCTTCACGACCTGGCGCAAACGTGCTGCTGTCGCGCTTGCCCGGCATTGCGCTGCAGACGCTCGCTTACGGCGAGCGCCTCGCGATCGGCGGCACGGTCGTCTCGCTGCATCCCGCCGGGCATGTGCTGGGTTCCGCGCAAGTGCGGATCGAACACGCCGGCCGCGTGTGGGTCGCCTCGGGCGACTACAAGCTCGACCCCGACCCCACCTGCGACGCGTTCGAACCCGTGCGCTGCGAGACCTTCATCACCGAATCGACCTTCGGCTTGCCGATTTACCGATGGGACCCGCCGCAAAACGTGTTCGACGGTATCGACTCATGGTGGCGCCACAACGCCGCCGAAGGACGCGCGTCGGTGCTGTTCTGCTATTCGTTCGGCAAGGCGCAGCGCGTGCTGGCCAGCGTCGACGCGGGCATCGGCCCGATCTTCTGTCATGGCGCCGTCGAACCGCTCAATCGCGCGTATCGCGACGCCGGTGTACCTTTGCCGCCGGTCAGGCTGGTCAGCGAAATCGAGCGCAAGGACAAGGCGATGTTTCGCCAGGCGTTGATCGTGGCGCCGCCGTCCGCGCAAGGCAGCGCGTGGCTCAAACGCTTCGGCGACTATAGCGATGCGTTCGCGTCGGGCTGGATGCGCCTGCGCGGCGCGCGGCGCAGACGCGGCGTCGATCGCGGCTTCGTGCTGTCGGATCACGCCGACTGGCCCAGCTTGCAAAGCGCGATTCAGGCGACGGAGGCCGGCCGGGTGATCGTCACACATGGTTCGGTCGAGCCGATGGTGCGTTGGTTGCGCGAGCAAGGACTTGAAGCCGGCGCGTTTGAAACGCAATACGGCGACGATACGGTCGAAGCGGACGCGGCGGTCGCGGACCAAACGGCGTCCGCGCAGGACAGCGACGTCGCATCTCACGCACCCGCCGAGCAGGCTGACGAGCGCATCGATCGCATCGATCGCATCGACCAGCCCGAAACGCGCGACGAGTCCATCCCCGGCGCGAACACATCATGAAACGCTTCGCCGCCCTCTACACCGCGCTCGACGCGAGCACCTCCACGCACGACAAACTCGACGCGCTGACCGCCTATTTCTCCGTGGCCGCGCCGGAAGACGCCGCGTGGGCATCGTACTTCCTCGCCGGCGGCAAGCCGCGCCAATCGGTGCCCACCCGTCAGTTGACCGAGATTGCGCGCGAACGGGCCGGCCTGCCGCCGTGGCTATTCGAAGAGTCCTATCACGCGGTCGGCGATCTGGCCGAGACCATCGCGCATATCTTGCCGCCCGCGCAACGCAGTTCCGAACTGGGCCTCACGCAGTGGATCGAGCAACGTGTGCTGCCGCTGCGCGGTATCGCGCCCGACGAACTGCGCACGCGTTTGCTCAGCTATTGGGACGAACTCGACTGGAGCGGCCGGTTTCTGCTGACCAAACTGATCGGCGGCGGCTTTCGGGTCGGCGTGGCGCGGCAACTGGTGGTGAGGGCATTAGCGGAAGTCGCGGGCGTCGACCATAAGCGGATCGCGCAACGCATGGTCGGCTGGACCGACTCGCAGCAGAAGCCCGACGCCGCGCGCTATCTGCGTCTGATCGCGCCACAAGCCGCGGACGAAGACGGCGACGCGCAGCACGGCGAGCTTAGGCACGACAGCGATCTCGGCCTGCCGTATCCGTTCTTTCTCGCGCATCCGTTGCAGGCCGATCCGGCGACGCTCGGTGCGCCGTCGCTGTGGCAGATCGAATGGAAGTGGGACGGCATACGCGCCCAGTTGGTCAAACGCGATGGCCGCGTCTGGCTGTGGTCGCGCGGCGAGGAGTTGATCACGGACCGCTTTCCCGAAGTCGCGGCGCTCGGCGACGCGTTGCCGGACGGCTACGTGATCGACGGCGAAATCCTCGCATGGCAGCCGGGCGCGAGTGCGCCTTTGCCGTTCGCGCGGCTGCAACCGCGTATTGCGCGTAAAACGCTGACGAAAAAGATTCTCGCCGATTCGCCCGCCACCTTGCTCGCCTACGACCTGCTCGAAGCGCAAGGCAAGGATCTGCGCACCACGCCGCTCGCGCAACGGCGCGCGCAACTCGATGCGTTGGCCGTGTCGATAGACGGCACGCTGGCGCGCGATCTGCTGCGCGTCTCGCCCTTGATCGATGCGCCGGACTGGCAGACGCTCGCCACACTGCGCGACGACAGCCGCGCGCGTGGCGTGGAAGGTCTGATGCTGAAAGAGCGCGACTCGATGTACGGCGTAGGCCGCACCAAAGCATCAGGCACCTGGTGGAAGTGGAAAATCGATCCGTACGCGGTAGACGCCGTGCTGGTCTACGCGCAACGCGGTCACGGCCGCCGCGCGAGTCTCTACACGGACTTCACGTTCGCGGTCTGGGACGAAGCGAACGGCGTGCGCACGCTCGTGCCGTTCGCAAAGGCCTATTCCGGTCTCACCGACGACGAGATGCGCCAGGTCGACGCGATCGTGCGCAAGACCACGATCGAAAAATTCGGCCCCGTGCGCAGCGTCACGCCCACGCTGGTGTTTGAAATCGGCTTCGAAGGCATTCAGGCGAGCCCGCGCCATAAATCGGGCGTGGCGGTCCGTTTTCCACGCATGCTGCGCTGGCGTACCGACAAAACGATCGACGACGCCGACACGCTCGCTATGCTCAAAGGATTTATCGACGATCGAACGGGATAACCCTCAGAGCGGAAACCCTGGAAAACCCGCTGTCTTTTATTGACGCGCCCCCAGTTGACTGCATGCTATCAACGTGACCCGCGTCTGCGAGTTCATCCGATGAGAGACGCATATTTGCCGGATCGCGGGAGCGAATCTTGCGAATACGCCGCGGGTTGCGCGCACAGGGCGCCGGAAGAATAAGGAGAACAGGGTGAGGCTCGATGACCGAATGGACGACAACGACGACGTCGTAGTGTGGCGGCCGATTCAGTACGCCATGGCTTCGCATCGTCGCGTGCTGGTGGTGGACGACTACCGTGAAGCGGCGGAGGCTTTGCAGATGCTGCTGAACGCGGACGGCTTCGAATGCCGCGCGCTGGAAGATCCGCACGCCGTGTGCGACATGGCGTGCGAATGGCAGCCGTTTGCCGTCGTACTGGACATCAAGATGCCGGGGCTGGATGGGCTGGAACTGGCGCGGCGTCTACGCGCGCATCCGGCCACCTCGCATATGTTGCTGGTGGCGTGTACGGCTTTCGCGTCACGCGATGATCGGGCGCGCGCGAAGGCGGTCGGTTTCGATGCGCATTGCGCGAAGCCGTTGACGCCTGAGCGCCTGTTGCGGGTGCTGGAATCGGCGGCCGCGCTGCATGCGGCCGGGCCGCCGTGAAGGTCTCGCCGAAATTTTCCCGGACGACAGCATTCTCTCCGCAGTGAGGAGAGAATTGAGTTGGACGAATATCAAGACCCTGCAGGCCAAGCTCCATCAGTCGATCGCGGCAGCCCGATTGCGCCTGAACATCAAGCACGAAGAATAATGCCCGACCGCGATTCTCGCGGATCGATCAATCCGGCGCGTACTTAAACTCCGGCAACGCCTCAAGCGATTTCTTGGTGGCATCCGGCAGCACAACCCGCCGGTTATTGATCTGCAGATCATTGAACGGCACGGCCACCAGATGCTTGCCCATGCCAAGAAAACCGCCGACGGAAAGGATTGCGTAGGTGCCGCGATCGCCGCTCGGCGACACGATCAGGTCGTCTAGCGTGCCGATGGTGTCTTTATTCCTGTTGTAGACGTCAGCGCCGTTCAACTTTGACGCCCGATATCCACTCGCGAGCTGAACCACGTCTGTGCGTTTTTCCGTAATCGCCTGGGGTGCCCCTTGTGCGTAGGCATTGCCGTAGCCTGTCAGCGTGCCGAACAGCAGCGCGGAGGCGACAAGCGGTTTGAGATGAAGTCGGCGCATGATGTGTTTTCTCCCTGATGTAGTGGGCGCTCGTTGCGGCGCGTGATGGATCGGATTCCACCTTGCCGGCTGCAAGAGTTGTGCCGCGGCTGTGCCTTAAGACCGCTCAGGTCTGGAAGTTGCTACATCAGCGAGCCCAATTCGCGCGCAAGCGCCCATGCTTTCACAGGAAACGCTATGTCATCCCAGGCCAACTTCTCGACGCGCATTGCCGAAGGCACGCCGTTCCCACTCGGCGCGACATGGAATGGCAGCGGTGTGAACTTTGCGCTGTTCTCGGCGCACGCCACCAAGGTCGAACTGTGTCTGTTCGACGACACCGGCACGGACGAAATCGAACGCATCGAACTGCCCGAATATACCGACGAGGTGTGGCATGTCTTCGTGCCCGGACTCAAGCCCGGCGCGATCTACGGTTACCGCGTGCACGGCCCTTACGAACCGGAACAGGGCCACCGTTTCAATCCGAACAAACTGCTGCTCGATCCGTATGCCAAGGCGCATATCGGCGAACTCAAATGGGCGCCGGAAATCTTCGGCTATACGCTCGGTTCGGAAGAGGGCGATCTATCGTTCGACGAACGCGACAGCGCGCCGTTCGTGCCGAAGTGCAAGGTGGTCGACGCTAATTTCTCCTGGAGCCACCCGGAACGCAACGCGTTGCCGTGGGAGCGCGTGATCTTCTACGAAACCCACGTGCGGGGTTTTACCAAACGTCATCCGGACGTGCCCGAGGCTTTGCGCGGCACCTTTGCAGGCCTCGGCCAGCAACCCGTGCTGGACTACATTCGCAACCTCGGCGCGACGTCGATCGAATTGATGCCGATCCAGACCTTCGTCAACGATAGTTATCTGCTCGACAAAGGTCTTACCAACTACTGGGGTTACAACACGATCGGTTTTTTCGCGGCCGATCCGCGTTTCTTTGCATCGTCGGCGGATTCGGTGGCCGAGTTCAAGGAAATGGTCGACCGTATTCACAACAACAATCTCGAAGTCATTCTCGACGTGGTCTACAACCACACCGCCGAAGGCAACGAAAATGGCCCGACGATCTCGTTCAAGGGCATCGACAACGCGTCGTACTACCGCTTGATGCCCGACGAGCCGCGCTATTACATCAACGACACCGGCACCGGCAATACGCTGAACCTGTCGCATCCGCGCGTGCTGCAAATGGTGACCGACAGCCTGCGCTACTGGGTGACGGAAATGAAGGTCGACGGTTTCCGCTTCGACCTCGCGACGATTCTCGGCCGCGAAACCCACGGTTTCGACGAAGGCGGCGGCTTTCTCGATAGCTGCCGGCAAGACCCGGTGCTCTCCAGCGTGCGGCTGATCGCCGAGCCGTGGGACTGCGGCCCCGGCGGTTATCAGGTGGGCGGTTTTCCGCCGGGCTGGGCGGAGTGGAACGACCGCTTTCGCGACACCGTGCGCGAATACTGGAAGGGCGACGAAGGCAAGGTCGCCGATCTCGCCACCCGGCTGACGGGTTCGGGCGACAAGTTCAATCATCGCGGACGGCGTCCGTGGGCGAGCGTGAACTTCGTCGCCGCGCACGACGGCTTCACGCTGAACGATCTGGTTTCGTACAACGACAAGCACAACGAGGCCAACGGCGAGGACAACAAAGACGGCCACTCGGACAACAAGTCGTGGAACATGGGTGCGGAAGGTCCGACCGACGACGCCGAGATCCGTCAGCAGCGCGAGCGCCAGAAACGCAATCTGCTGGCTACGTTGCTGCTGTCGCAAGGCACGCCGATGATTCTCGCCGGCGACGAATTCGGCCGCACGCAACAAGGCAACAACAACGCCTATTGCCAGGACAACGAGATCAGTTGGGTCGACTGGGAGGCGATCGACGACGACGGCCGCGCGCTCACCGAGTTCGTCAAGAATCTGACCACCTTGCGGCATCGTTTGCCGGTACTGCGGCGCGGGCGTTTTCTGAGCGGCGAATTCAACGAAGCGCTGGAAGTGACCGACGCGCGCTGGCTGTCGCCCGACGGCACGGATCTGTCGCAGGAACAATGGGACGATCCGTCGATGCGCTGCTTCGGCCTCGTGATCGACGGCCGCGCGCAGGCGAGCGGGATTCGCCGGCCGGCCTCGGATGCGACCTTGATGCTGGTGCTGAACGCGCATCACGATGTCGTCAATTTCACGCTGCCCGACATTCCCGAGGGCGATCAGTGGACCTGTCTGCTGGACACCAATATGCCCGTGCGCGCCGAGTTGCCGCAGTTCAGCGCAGGCGACGCGTACCAGGTGACGGCGCGCTCGCTGCTGCTGTTCGCGCTCGAAGCGCCGAGCCGCGCGACGCAACGCGTGTTCGACCGCCTCGAAGAACAGCTCACCACGGACGAAAGCGAAACACCCAACGCGGCGTCAATGGACCGACGGAGCGCACGACCGTGAAGCATTTGAATAGCCGGGTATAGCGCTTGCTCGATTGCCTGCAACTGCGCGTGTGGTCGCCGATGTTTTTGTGCGGCCGGCGCGCAGCACAACCGATACCGGTTTTCGTCAGGTCTAACCGAGGTGATCAAATGGAACAGGAACCCAGCTCTCTAGAGGAGCAGATTCGCGAGCGCGCCTATTACTTGTGGGAGCAAGCCACCGGCGCGAAAGGCCCGCCTGACGAGTATTGGGAACAGGCGCGTGCCGAAGTGGAACAGAACACGCCGCAGGGCAAGAGTAAGCCGGTCGCGGGACACGGCGATGAAGGCGTGGAAGAACCGCCCAGCAAACAATCCGCCAAAGAGGCGGCCAAGGAGCCCGCCAAGTAGTTGGCAATGAAAGACCTACCCGACCCACGCGGCGTGCGGCCCGCCACCCGGATTCAGGCGCCGCCCGCCGCCTTCGGCATCGACAGCCTGATCGCGCTCGCGGTCGGCATGGCGGTGGTCGCCTGTCTGTACTTCGCGAGCGCGGTGCTGATTCCGATCACGCTCGCGATTCTGCTCAGCTTTCTGGTCGCGCCGCTGGTCGATGCGCTGGCGTGTCTGCGGCTGGGACATGTCGCGTCCGTCTTCGCCGCGGTGCTGGTGTCGGTCTCGGTGATCGGCCTGCTCGGCACGTTGATCGCCACCCAGTTGAGCGATCTGGCGGCCGGCATGCCGCGCTATCAGGCGACCATCCAGCACAAGATGGAAACCGTGCACAGCGTGACGATCGGCAAGCTCGACCGTTTTGCGGGCGCGGCCGGCCAGGCCCTGCAACGCGTGACCAGCGATCCGCTGCCAGCGGAACCGCCGCGCGGCAGCGCATCGCCCGGCACGGCGCACGCGCCGGCCGCCGTGCCCGTCGAAGTGCGCGAGCCGATGCCGACGCCGTTCGAACTGGCGCGCCGGGTGTTGTCGCCCGCGATCAGTCCGCTTGAAACGGCGTTCATCGTGTTCGTCGTGATGATCGTGATCCTGTTGCAGCGTGACGATCTGCGCGACCGCGCGATCAGGCTGTTCGGCTCGCGTGATTTGCATCGCACGACGACGGTGATGGATGAAGCCGCCGGGCGCCTAAGCCGCTATTTCGTTTCGCAATTGGGGGTGAACGCGGGCGTCGGGGTGGTGATCGGTACCGGGCTGTTTCTGATCGGCGTGCCGAGTCCGATTCTGTGGGGCATTCTCGCCGCGTTGCTGCGGCTCGTGCCGTATGTCGGCATCTGGATTTCGGCGACGCTGGCCACCGCGCTCGCCGCCGCGGTCAGTCCCGGCTGGGCGATGGCGATCGGCTCGCTGGCGCTGTTCGCGACCGTCGAGCTGCTGGTCGGGCAGGTGGTCGAGCCGCTGCTGTACGGACATAGCACCGGACTCTCGCCGTTTTCCGTGGTGGTCGCGGCCATTTTCTGGAGCTGGATCTGGGGGCCGATAGGACTGATCCTGTCGACGCCGCTCACCTTGTGTCTGCTCGTGCTCGGTCGTCATGTGCGGCGTCTGGAGTTTCTCGACGTGCTGCTCGGCGATCAGCCGGCGCTGACACCCATCGAGAATTTTTACCAGCGTGCGCTCGCGGGCGATCCGGACGAGGCGATCGAACAGGCCGAGATTCTGTTGCGGGACCGGTCGTTGTCGACGTACTACGACGAGGTGGCGATCAAGGGCTTGCAGCTCGCGGCCAACGACGTGGAACGCGGCAGCGTGACAGCGGCGCAACTCGCGCGGATCGAATCGACGACCAACGATCTGGTGGACGGCCTCGACGGTTACGAAGACGAACAGCCTGCGCAGCCGGTGGTGGAGGAGGCATGGAGCGCGATAAGTCCAGTCGTGCCGCCGAACGATCCGGAGACCGCCGACGCAGCGTCCGTCGAAGCTGAGGTGGACCGGGGCGACGGCGTGCAAGGCAACGTGGCGCGGCGAGTCGAGCCGCTGAAGATGCAAGGGGTCTCCATCGGCAATGTGGCAACGGACAAGCCGCTCGCCAATACCTTCGAGGTGCCGGCAAAGTCTCCCTCCGGACGCGAAAGCAGCACCTCTCAGCCAGCGCGAGACCGTGTGCTATGCCTACCCGGTCGCGGGCCACTCGATCCGCTCGCGGCCACGATTCTGTTGCAGCTACTCGGCAAGCACGGTTTCGTCTCGCGGACCTTGCCGCACGACGCCGCGTCGCGGGCCGCGATAGAACGGCTCGACGCGGACGACGTCGATACCGTTTGCCTTCTCTACCTGCAGATCGACGGCATTCCGTCGCATTTGCGCTATCTGGTCAGGCGGCTTCGCGCGAGGCTGCCGCATGTGCATATCGTCGTCGGCTTGTGGGGCGCTCAGGATACGGGCAAGTGGAGTGCCGATCTGCAAAGCGCCCTGGGCGCGGAGTGTTACGCGAGTTCGTTGCGGGAAATGCTGGCCGCGTGCCGGCGTATTGAAAGCGCGAACGAAGAGGAGGCGCTGGCGGTGGTGAATGCCTAACCGCCAGATCTGTCTTCGACCTGTTTGTCGATCTCTTTCTCGCTCTTGTTCGAGTGCGGAGGCTTTTCCTTGTGTTCCCTCATTGCGGCGTCTCCTTCGAAGAATCGACTTCTTCGATAATCGCCAACGCGTCCGCGCGCGACAGACCGCCGCGCATCGCATCGATCAGACGCGCGGTGTGCGCTTCATGCTCGCAGGCAAGTACGGCGGCAACCTGCCCATCCTTCACATACAGCGCGATGAATTGCTGGCTTTCCAACTCGCCATGGACGACGAACTCGTCCCACTCGCTCGCATGGCCGAGGTATTCAAAGTTTTTGCCGAAGTGATAGGTCCAGAAAAACGGCACGCCGCGATAACGAAGCCGCGCACCGCACATGTTTTGCGCCGCGATCCGCGCGTGCTGCTGCGCGAGCCGCCAATGTTCGATACGCAACGGCTCGCGGTCCTCGACCAGCGGAAACGCCGCGATATCGCCGGCCGCATAGAGTCCGGGCGCGGCCTGCATGCCAGCATTGACGATCACGCCGCCGTCTTTCTGCAACGGCAATCCTTCGACAAAACCGGTAGCCGGTGCGACGCCCGTGCCTAGCAACACGAGATCGGCGGCCACGTGTTCGCCGCCTTCGAGCATCACTTCATGCACGTTGCCTTCTTCGCCTTCGAGCGAGGCAACCTTTGCGCCGAGCCGGAACACCACGCCATGACGCTCATGCAAATCGCGGATCATCGCGCCGGCGCGTTCGCCGAACTGCTTCGCGAACGGCACGCTGTCCGGTGCGATCACGGTGACCTGCACATTACGCGTGCGCAACGCGGAGGCCGTTTCCAGACCGATAAAGCCGCCGCCGATAATCGCGACCCGCACTTGCGACGGGTCGTCGCCGAACGCGTCGACCAGCGCGGCGGCGTCGTCGAGCGTGCGCAGTACCTGCACGCCGCCGAGCTCGCGGCCGGGGATATCGGGTAGTGTCGGCGTGCTGCCGGTGGCGAGCAGCGCGGTGTCGTAACTCAGTTCGCCGCCGCTTTCAAAATGGATCGTGCGCTTCGGCACGTCGAGGCGCGCGACTGTCGCGACGAGCCGTTCCACGTCGTGTTGCGCGTACCAGTCGGGCGACAGCAGCGGCGGCACATCGGCCGGCGCCATTTCACCGGACGGCACGAATTTGCTGAGTGCAGTGCGATCGTAAGGTGCGTGCGGTTCGGCGCCGATCATCGTGAGCCGGCCCGCAAAACCGCCGTCGCGTAAT
This sequence comes from Paraburkholderia bryophila, assembly GCF_013409255.1. Taxonomy (NCBI): domain Bacteria; kingdom Pseudomonadati; phylum Pseudomonadota; class Betaproteobacteria; order Burkholderiales; family Burkholderiaceae; genus Paraburkholderia; species Paraburkholderia bryophila. The sequence continues at coordinate 3,444,515 of NZ_JACCAS010000002.1, read as the reverse complement.
GCTGCGCAAGCGGCGGCGCCCGCCGCGCCCGCGCCGATGATCACGTAATGCGGATCGCGCGACGATGCCTTGTGGATCGGGCGCGGAAGTTTTTCGGGCGTGAGCATCACGTCGTCGCCGGTCACGATCACGGGGTAACGGTCGAGCGCGATCAGCGCGCAAGGTTCGAGCACGTCGCCGGTGGCGACATCGAACGCGGCCTTGTGCCACGGGCAAATGATTTTTCCATTGCGCAGCGCGCCTTCTTCCAGTGGCGCGCCGGCATGCGGGCAATCGGCGGAATAGGCGCGGACGGTATGGCCGTCGCGCACCAGCAGAATTTTCTCGCCGTCCACCTCTACGCGTTCAGCACGATCCGCACGCAGTTGCGAGAGCTGGGCGACGCGTCGGGCAGTGGTGGACATGGCCGGTTCCTCGCGGGCGGTGAACTTCGAGTCGATGTTTAAAGCGATGTCGATGGCGGACCGCGCCATTGCTATCGCATCGTCGCGCATTGCAGCGCAGCACAAACGCATGGCGGAAATCGCCGAACGCTTCTGCATCAGCAATCCACGTGCCCGCGATCGCCCCGCTTGTCCGAAGATATTTTTCGTCACCGCTCACGCTAGGGAGAACGACGGAAGTGAGGTAAATTCAGGAAAGAAGGAAATAGCGCACGAACAACGCGCCGCACATTTGCAATCGAAACAAATGCGCGCCTTGCCTTGTAAAGACCTTTCATGGAGATCGTGGCCGTGCAGCGTGCGGAGCGAGTCGCAGTCGATTTCCCGATGCCGTCGCGAAACTTCGCGGCCACGCGGCGCATGCTGCTGATCGTGCTCGCGGTGTCGATTCTGTTTCCGCTGGCGTGCCTGGCGGGTTACGGCTACTTCGATTACCAGCGCCGCATTGCCGATTCGAACGACATGATCGACCGGCTCGCGCGCGTGACCGAGGAACAGGCCGTCAAGGTGATGGACCTCAACCAGCAGATGGCGTCGCGCATTATCGATTTACTGGGCAATGAAGACGACGCGCAAGTCCGCGCGCATGACGCGCAGTTGCACGACCGGCTGCGCGAAATCGGCGGCGACTTTCCACAGGTGTCGTCCATCTATCTGCTCGGCGCGAAAGGCGATCTGCTGGTGTCGAGTCTCGCGTATCCCGCGCCGACCCTGTCGAACGCGCAGCGCGACGACTTTATCGCGGCCAGGGCCATGCGTCCGCAACCGTATTTCTCGTTGCCGATCTTCGGGCCTGTGTCGCGCACCCATGTTTTCACCACCTCGATCGGCCGCTCCGGTGTGGATGGTCAGTTCCTCGGCGAAGTGTCCGTCGCGCTGCGCAACGACTACTTTTTACGCTTCTACCGTGAACTGACTAACGGCGATTCGTCGCTGGCGTTGGGCCTGTATCGCCAGGACGGCAATCTGCTGGTGCGCTACCCCGAATGGCCGCCGGGTTCCAAGCCCACCTCGCAGAGCGCCTTCACCGAAGCCTTGCGCGACAAACAACTGTTCGGCCATGTGCGCCTGCATTCAACCGTAGATGGCGTGGAGCGACTGCTGGCGTTTCGCCGCGTCGGCGACTATCCGCTATATGTAATGAGCGCGTATGCGACCGAGTCGATCGGCGTCGCGTGGCGTCAGCATTTCGTCATGATCGCCGCGTTCACCGCGGTGCCGTGCATCGCAATCTGGCTGCTGGTGTTTTACTCGCTGCGCCAACTCGAAGGCGAGCGCCGCGCGTGGGAGCGCTGGCAGGGCGAAGTCGCCATGCGGCTGTCCGCTGAAGCAGCGAGCCGCCAGTTGCAGCGCATGGGCGCGCTCGGCAATCTGGTCGCCAACGTCGCGCATGACTTCAACAACCTGCTGATGGTGGTCGCGGCCAATATCGAACTGGCGCGCCTCAAGCGCTACAACAACCTCGAAAAAGAAGTGCTCGCGGTCGAGCGTGCCACCGCCACCGCCGAATCGTTGACGCGGCGTCTGTTGAGCGTGGCGCGCAAACAGCCGCTCAAGCAGGAGGCGGTCGATCTGGCGAACTGGCTGCCCGCCGCCGCGCCGCTGATCGACGCGGCGCTCGGCGACAACGTGGAACTCGCGCTGAACATGGTCGACAACGTCTGGCAGGTGCTGGCCGATTCAACGGACCTCGAATTCGCGATCATGAACCTCGCGGTCAACGCGCGCGATGCGATGCCGCGCGGCGGCCGCTTCGTGATTCGTTGCCAGAACAACCGGCTGGTGGGTAGCGATACCTTGCTGCCCGACGGCGAATACGTGCTGATTGCCTGTTCCGACGACGGCGAGGGCATGCCCGAAGCCGTCGTGCGGCGCGCCTTCGAGCCGCTGTTCACCACCAAGCTACGCGGCTCGGGCAGCGGTCTCGGTCTCGCGCAGGTGCTGTCCATGTGCGAACAGGCCGGCGGTACCGCGAAAATCGAAAGCGTGCCGGGCAGCGGCACGACGGTCAGGCTGTACTTGCCGCGTCACCGCGAACGGCAGGCCGCCGCCGTTACGAACCTCGAAACGGTTCGCCAGCCGGTGCCGGCTTCGGCGGGCGTGGTGCTGCTGGTGGAGGACAACGAAGACGTCGCGGCGGGCGTGGCAGCCGTGCTGGAAACCTTCGGCTGCGAGGTACGGCACGAACCGACCGCCGACCTGGCGCTCGACGTGCTGACGGGCGGCGCGCGCTTCGAGCTCGTGCTGTCCGATATCCAGATGCCCGGGAAACTCAACGGCATCGACCTCGCGGAGAAAGTCCGCAGCGCATGGCCGTCGCAGAAGATCGCGCTGATGACCGGCTACGCCGACGAGCTCGAGCGCGCGCGGCGCCTCGGCGTCGCGATTCTCGCGAAGCCGTTCAACATCGACGAATTGCACGCGCTGGTGGTCTGCGAACCGTAAGGCGCGGGTGTCAGGCAAAGGTCGACGTGTACACAGCGTTTCATGACTCGCGGCACACCCCTTGCTGTGAAGTGGACGAGGTTCGCGTATCCGGCTGACGCAGCCGGCGCGACCCGTCATTTCACGGACAGGCGCTCCGCGCCCGCGCCGGCCCCGTCCAGGCCCATCCCGGCCTTTGCAATGCGGCCCGACACACGCGACAATGCGGGCTGAACCACGGGAGGCCCGCGTCGCAATGACGGCGAGGCCGCTGGGACGCAGCGCAGCACACGAGGATGGGTATGACCGGCAGTGAAGCAGGGGCGTCTCCAGCCAACACGCAGACCACGGCGACAACGAGCACGCAAACAGGAATATCCACGCACGCCGAAAGCGCCGCCGCGACTTCGGCGCCGACAGTTGCGTCCGAGCGGAGCGCACTGAATTTTCCGGTGGTCGGCATCGGCGCGTCGGCGGGCGGCGTGCAGGCGCTGCTGCGTTTCTTCGAGAACGCGCCGGTCGATATGGACATGGCCTTCGTGGTCGTGCTGCACCTGTCGCCCAACCATGCGAGTAGCGCCGACCAGGTGCTGCAGCACGCCACCCGCATGCCGGTGCTGCAGGTTCAACATCCGGTTCAGGTGGAAAAGAACCACGTCTATGTGATTTCACCCTCGCACGACCTCGCGCTCGACGACGGTCATCTGACGCCGACCGAAGTCGGGCGGCCGCGCGGCCGGCCGATCGCGATCGACCTGTTCTTTCGCAGCCTCGCCGACACGCACCGCGAGCGCTCCATTGCGATCGTGCTCTCCGGCACGGGCGCGGACGGCTCGACCGGGATTGGCCGGATCAAGGAGCAGGGCGGCGTGACGATCGCGCAGCAGCCGTCGGACGCCGAGTACCCGGAAATGCCGCAGAACGCGATGGCGACCGGCATGATCGACTTCGCGCTGCCGGCCGCCGAGATGCCGCGCAAGCTGCGCGAACTCGCCGACAACGCCCGCGCGATCCGCCTGCCGGCCGCCGACGAAGAACCCGAAGCGCTCGCCGCCGCCCAGCCCGACGCGGCCTCCAGCGCCGAGCGCGCGTTGCTCGGCGTGCTCGCCACCTTGCGCGCGCGCACCGGCCACGACTTCCGCCATTACAAACGCGCGACGATTCTGCGGCGTATCGAACGCCGCCTGCAGGTCAACGGGATTCCCGATCTGCAGAGCTATCAGGACTATGTGCTCACGCATCCGGAAGAAACCCCGGCGCTGCTCAAGGACATGCTGATCGGCGTGACGAATTTCTTCCGCGACCGCGAGACCTTCGAGGTCGTCGAGCGCGAGATCGTGCCGAAGCTGTTCCACAAGAAGTCCGAGGACGATCCGCTGCGCGTGTGGATCGCCGGTTGCGCGACGGGCGAGGAAGCTTATTCGCTCGCCATGCTGCTCGCCGACCACCCCGCGCATCGCGACGGCATTCCGGTGCAGCTATTCGCCACCGACATCGACGAACGCGCCATTGCGTTCGCGCGCGCGGGGCTCTATCCGGAGTCGATTACCGCGGACGTCTCCGCGCAACACCTGCGGCAGTTTTTCACGCCCGACCGCTCGCACTTCCGGGTCAGCAAGCCGATCCGTGAACGGGTGCTGTTCGCGGTGCATAACGTGTTGCGCGATCCGCCGTTTTCGCGCGTCGACCTGGTGTCGTGCCGCAATCTGCTGATCTATCTCGACCGCAGCGTGCAGAGCCAGGTGCTGCAAATGTTCCATTTCGCGTTGCAGCCGGGCGGCTACCTGCTACTCGGCAGCTCCGAATCCGCTGAGGCGGCCGGTGAACTCTTCACCCCGGTCGACAAGAAAAACCGTATCTACCGCGCGAACCGGGTGACGACCGCGGTGCGTCCGCCGATCAGCATGCCGGTCATTCAGCACGGCGGCGTGAGCGCCACCACCTACCCCGGCCCCGTGCAGCCGCTGCCGCAGGCGTTGCCGTTCTCGGCGCTGCATCACCGCATTCTCGAACTGTATGCGCCGCCGAGCATCGTGGTCGATACCGACGCGAACATCCTGCATATGTCCGAGCACGCCGGCCGCTATCTGCGTTTCGCGCGCGGCGAGCCGTCGTACAACCTGATCATGCTGGTGAATCCGGCCTTGCGCCTGCAATTGCGCGCGGCGCTGTTCCAGTCGCTGCGCGGCAATAGCGAAGTGGCCACGGAGTCGATCGAATTCACGCCGGAAGCGCGCGTGCGGATCGTCGTGCGCCCCTACCGGCGGTCGGAGGAGGCGCCGGAATTCGCGCTGGTGCTGTTCGAGGAGGTCGCGGCCGGCGCCGCTGCCGGCGCGGCCAGCCCGCAGTCCAAGCCCGTCGCGCAGGATTCGCTGCTGGTGCATCTCGAGGACGAACTGCATCGCACGAAACAGGAATTGCGCTCGACGGTCGAGCAGTCGGAAGCGTCGACGGAAGAGCTGAAGGCGTCGAACGAAGAGTTGCAGGCGATCAACGAGGAACTACGCGCCGCCACCGAAGAACTCGAGACCAGCAAGGAAGAATTGCAGTCGTTGAACGAGGAACTGTTCACCGTCAACGCCGAGTTGCAGGCCAAGATCGAGGAAACCAGCAAGGCCAAAGACGACTTGCAGAACGTGATCGCGTCGACCGGCATCGCGACGGTGTTCGTGGACCGCGAGATGCGTATCAAGCGCTATACGCCCGCCGCCACGGAACTGTTCAACGTGATTCCGTCGGACGTAGGCCGGCCGCTGCACGACATCACGCACCGGCTCGATTATCCGCAACTGGCCGACGACACGGTGGCGGTATTCGATTCGTTGCAACTGATCGAGCGGGAGATTCGCGGCATCAGCGGGCGCCATTTCCTCACGCGGCTGTCGCCGTATCGCACCACCGACGATCGCATCGAGGGCGCGGTGCTGACCATCGTCGACATCTCCGCGCTGCGGCGTGCCGAGCAACTGGTGCGCGCCGGTGAAGAGCGCCTGCATCTGGCCGCGCAAAGCACGAACGACTTCGCGATCATCGTGCAGGACATGGACGGGCGCGTGGTGACCTGGAACAAGGGCGCCGAGCGCATTTTCGGTTACGGCGAACAGGAAATGGTCGGACAAACGCTCGACCGCCTGTATCTGCCGGAAGAGCGCGAAGCCAACGAAGCCGCCAGCGAACGGCGCCGCGCACTGAACGACGGCCGCGCGGAAGACGAGCGCTGGTACGTGCACAAAAGCGGCGCGCGGCTCTATTGCAGCGGGGTGATTACGCCGGTCGCGTCGGACAGTTTCAGCGGCTTCGCGAAGATCGTGCGCGATCTGACGGAGCGCAAAGGCACCGAGGCGCTCGAACAACGCAAGATTTCGCTGGAACGCTCGGTGCGGCAGAAGGTGGAAGCCGCCAGCCGCTTGAAGGACGAGTTTCTCGCGGTGCTGTCGCACGAACTGAAAAATCCGCTCAACCTGATCCATGTGAAAGCGGACATGCTGGATCGCGCGCCGTCCACCCAGGGCTTGCCGGTGGTGCGCGACGCGGCCGACGCGATCCGCCGCTCGGTGATCAGCCTCGCGAAGATCATCGACGATCTGCTGGACCTGTCGCGCGTGCGCACCGGCAAGCTGGCGCTGGATCGCTCGCGGGTCGATATCGCGGCGATCACCGCGCAGGTGGCCAGCGCGATCGAGGCGGACGCGTCCGCGCATCAGGTGAGCGTCGAGGTAGTGGGCGTTGCCGAGCCGTTTTTCATCGACGCCGACGCCGTGCGCTTCGAGCAGATTCTGTGGAACCTTGTCAGCAATGCGGTGAAGTTCACGCCGCCGGGCGGGCGCGTGACGCTGCAACTGTCGCGCGAGAACGAACATGCGTGCATTGAAGTGCGCGATACCGGACGCGGCATCGAGGCCGCGTTTCTGCCCAACGTGTTCGATATGTTCAGCCAGGCCGAGGGCGCGCATCGGCGGCATAGCGGTGGCCTCGGGATCGGACTCGCGCTCGTCAAGCAACTGGCTGAAATGCACGGCGGACGGGTCGAGGCGGAGTCGGCGGGCGCGGGTAAGGGCGCGCGTTTCCGCGTCTGGCTGCCGGCCGATAATGCAGCGCCGAAGATCGAATCGCGCGAAGCTCAGGGCGACGCCACTCTGCTGAAGGGCATGCGCATTCTGCTGGTCGACGACGCGGTAGAAAGCCTGCAAGCGTTCCAGGGCCTGCTCGAAATGGAAGGCGCGCAGGTGTGGCCGCAAACCAATGGCGCGGCCGCGCTGGCGGTCGCCGCGCATCAGCCGTTCGATCTGATCCTGTCGGATATCGGCATGCCCGGCATGGACGGCTATGAACTGATCGCGGCGTTGCGCAAGCTGCCGGCCACGGCCGCGGTGCCGGCGCTCGCGCTGACCGGCTTCGGGCGTCCGCAGGATGCTACGCGGGCGATTCGCGCGGGCTACGACGGGCATCTCGGCAAACCGGTTTCGTTGCAGGCGCTGCTGGACAAGATTGCGCGCGCAACTACCGCGAACCGCTGAGTGTTACTGCTGAGCGTGTAGTCTGACTTTTCACCCTTGAACGGGCGTTGAGGGCTCCGTTCTATCGGTATAGCGCTTGCTGAATTCGACCGCATACACGGTCGTCGAGCGCCGCCATGAAAGTGCCTTCGATGGGTCCGTGCCGTCACCCATCAGGAGTTGCGACCTGACACTCGGCGACACGATCAAAGGCATGGTGGGACTCGATCCCACCGGACATGCCGATCCCGACATGAAGGCCGTGCTCGACGCACTGAAGAGCCTGAATCCCAAACCGATCGAAAGATGCACGGTGGCCGAGGCGAGAAAACAGCCCACGCCCGCCGACGCCGTCAAGAAACTGATGATGGAACCGGCATTCAGCGCGCGGCCTTCGCTCGAACTGGAGTTCTTCGGCATGGCGGCGGTGGTGGAGGCCGCCCGCGGCGCGCAGGCTTTCGTCTCGCTTGCGCAGCGGCAGACGTTCGGCGCGGCGCCTTTATGAAGGGCGCCGCGCGATGATGAACGCGCAGTTGCGCGGTGTTGGTCGGCGAGAGAGGTCTCGCCGTTTACTTTTCCTGCTAGCCGTTAGCCCTTTTCCTGCGCCGCATCGTATTTCCCCAGCGCGGCAGCGCTGTTCAGCCGCGCGCGCTTGAGCAGGGCCTCCTGCGCTTCCTTGACGTTGCCCGGCTGCCCCTTCCATGCTTGCAGCGGCGGTTCCTGCAACGCCCGCCCATATGAAAAGCTCAGGTTCCACGGCAGCGGCCCGAGGCGATTCATCGCATCCAGATTCGCGGTGGCTTCTTCCGGCGTCTGGCCGCCGGACAGAAACACGATGCCCGGCACCGCCGACGGCACCGTACGCCGCAACACTCGCACGGTATGCGCCGCGATATCGGCAACCGACGACTGCTGCGCGTGCTCGGAACCGGCCAGCACCATGCTCGGCTTCAGCAGAATATGTTCGAGCACCACGTGATGCCGGTGCAGCGCATTGAACACCTCATGCAGCACGGCCTCGGTCACTTCCGCGCTGCGGTGAATGGTGTGATCGCCATCCATCAGCACTTCCGGCTCGACGATCGGCACGATGCCCGCTTCCTGCGAAATCGCCGCGTAGCGCGCCAGCGAATCGGCATTGGCTTCGATCGCGAGACGACTCGGCAGGCTCGCGGTGATGTTGTAGACCGCGCGCCACTTGGCGAAGCGCGCGCCTTGCCGTTTGTAATCGACGAAGCGTTTGGCGAGGCCGTCCAGCCCTTCGGTGATTTCGTCGCCCGGCGCGAGCGCGAGCGGGATCTTGCCGAGGTCGACCTTGATGCCGGGCACGACGCCGTTTTTCGCCGACAGTTGCGGGAACGGCGTGCCGTCGTCGGCTTTCTGGCCGAGCGTTTCCTCATAGAGAATCACGCCGCTCACGAACTCGCCGAGCCCCGGCGTGGTGAGCAGCAGATTGCGGTACGCGCGGCGGTTTTCCTCGCTCGATTCGAGGCCGATCGTCTTGAAGCGTTTGGCGATGGTTGGCCCGCTTTCGTCGGCGGCGAGAAGGCCTTTGCCGGGTTGAACCATGGCGTTGACGGTGGCTTGCAGCTCGCTACGGGTGTCCATGAGGTGTGCTCCCTTTTGATCCGGTTTGCGGATGGAATCCTGCAGTAAAACCTGCGATGAATCCGGTAACTCGACCTGCTATCTCACCGGCTCACAGCGACGTGAACGCTGGCGTGATATCCGTCGCGCCGGTGGGCCGCACCACGCGCGCGACCTCCATGCCGTCGCGCAGGAAAATCAGCGTGGGCCACAGTTTGACCTTGAACGAGCGGCCCAGCAGCCGGCCGGGGCCGTCTTCGATTTTCAGGTGGCGAATGGCCGCATGCGGTTCGAACGCCTTGGCGATCGACGCCTGCGCGCCCTGGCAATAGCCGCACCAGTCGGTGCCGAATTCGACGACGGTGGCGCCGGGCAGGGCGTCGAGTTCGGCGCGCGAGGGGGCTTTCGTTGAGTAGGCGGTCTGGGTGGCCATGCATGCTCCGGTGCGGTTCGATCTGTGCCGGCAGGCCTTTCGCGGGGTGGGAAGGCCTGCGCGTGAATTCGGTAAGAGTAGCAGCTATGCTTCCAATCGTCAGTGAGGCAGGCCTCGATGAAGCGCCGCACGGTGAGGGCGGTCGTATTGTTCGCTCACATTTTCATCAGCCTGTTAGCGTGGCATGTTAAACATCGTCACCCGCCGTCGAGTGGCGGTTTGTCGCATTGAGGAAGGGACATGGGAGCAAGGATCTATCTGCATTATCCCGGCAACGAGGACACTGTCGCCGTCCCGACCGGCTTCAGTTGGGGCGCGTGCCTGCTGGGTTTCATGTGGGCGCTGTCGAAGAAGATGTGGTTCGCCGCGTTCGTGATGCTGGGGATCAGCGTGATTCTGTTCTGCTCGGGGCTGTGGGGCGAAACGGCCGACTGGATCGGTACCGTGCTCGGCGTGCTGTTCAGCATCGGTTGCGGGGTGTATGGCAATCAGTGGCATCGCTGGACGCTGGAAAAGCGCGGGTATGTCGTGCTGTGACGCGCAAACATCGAGGTAAGCGGATTTGGGATATGACCGGCACGGGTTTACGCGCCCGCAAGCCAGGTTGATAATGCCCCGGTTGTTCCCGCTACGAAGTCCGCGTTTTGCGTCGCGTCTTGCGTTGCGTTTCGCGGGCACGCTCCTCCTGACCCACCGCCACCCGTGTTGAAAACCTCACGTTTTTTCGACCTGCTGCGCATCCCTGGCTTCAAGCCGCTCGCCGCCGCGACCCTCATGCTCGGCGTCGCGATGTCGTTCACCGCTCCGTATCTGTCCTTGTTCGGCGTCGAGCGCGCCGGCATGACGCCGTTCAGGCTCGGGGTCTTCATGACGCTGATCGCCGCCAGCGGCGTGCTCGCCAGTACCCTTGCGGGCCGTTGGAGCGATGCGAGCGGACGGCATCGCCCGTTGCTGCTCGCGGCGCTGGTGGCAGCCGCGCTCGGCTATCTGTGTTTATGCGTGGTGCGTGATTACCGCTTGCTGCTGGCGGTCGGCATCGTGTTTATCGGCGCGGGCGGCTCGGCGATTTCCATGGTCTTCTCGTTCAGCCGCGCGGCGTTGCCGGTCGGCGATCCGGCCGAGCGCGTGTTCGCCAGCGCGACGTTGCGGACCATTCTGTCGGCGGCGTGGGTGTTCGGGCCGTCGGTCGGCGCGCTGGTGCTTGCCGCCAGCAGTTTCTACGGCCTGTTCCTGTTCGCCGCGGCCAGTTTCGGGGCCTGCGCGGCGATCGTCTGGCGCATGCGCGAGCCGCAAGGTCATCTGGGCGATCACACGGTGGAAGACACCGCGTCGGAGCCGTCGGCGTCGATCACCGTACCGCCGCTCACCGCGCCGGGCGAAGACGCGCACGAAGACCTGCCCGGCGTCGCGTCGGCCAACGACATCGGCCGCGCGGTGGCCGCGCTCTCGCTGCTGGGGCTCGCCGCGAATGCGACGATGATCGTGCTGCCGCTGTACATCGTGCATGGCCTGAACGGCACGCATCTGGACGTGTCGGTGATGCTCGGCCTCGGCGCGTTGACCGAAATCCCGATGATGCTCGCGCTGGGCGCGAAGTCGTCGTCGTTGCACAAGCCGAACTGGCTGGCGGCGTGCGCGGCGGTGCACGCGGTGTACTTCGTCGCCATGTCGATGGCCGGCACGGTGCATATGCTGATCCCGATGCAGATCCTCAACGCGTTCGTGGTCGCCGTGACCTCGTGCCTCGGCATGACCTATGTGCAGGATCTGATGCCGCATGCGCCGGGCCGCGCCACCGCGCTGTTCTTCAACGCGGCACGGGTTGGGTCGATTCTGTCGGGCGTGTTGTCGGGCCTGCTGGTGCAGGCGTTCAGCTATCGCGGCACGTTCCTGTTTTGCGGTTTGCTGGCGTTGTGCGCGCTGGTGCTGTTCGCCGTGCCGGGCGATCGCTATCCGCTAATGTGGCGCGCGGTGAAGCGCTTCGCGCGTGCGCAGTATGTGAAGTTGCAGGCCCGCACGTAAAAGACCTACCTGTAAGACGACCGTCAGCCGAATCGAAACCCACGCGAACCTCACGCGATCCAATTCCATTCGCGCGGAACTTTACGCCGTGCAAAACCTCTGCAAAGAGGCGTATCGTCTTTTGACGCGCGCGGTGACGCACAGCAAAAACGAACCAGGTCGAGCAACGCAACGACGCACTTTCCGGAGCGAGATATGCAGCTAGGCATGATTGGATTGGGACGCATGGGCGCCGACATGGTGCGACGCCTCACGAAAGGCGGTCAGCACTGCATTGCCTACGACGTGCAGGCAGCGGCGGTGGACAAACTGAAACAGGACGGCGTGGCGGGCGCAACATCGCTCGAAGACCTCGTCGCGCAACTGGAAAAACCGCGCGCCGTGTGGCTGATGGTGCCGGCCGCGGTGGTCGACGCCACGCTCGACAAGCTGGTGCCGCTGCTGGAGCCGGGCGACATCGTGATCGACGGCGGCAACTCCTATTACCACGACGACATTCGTCGCGGCAACGAACTGGGCGCGCGCAAGCTGCATTACGTGGACGTCGGCACGAGCGGTGGCGTGGCGGGCCGCGAGCGTGGCTACTGTCTGATGATCGGCGGCGAGCCGGAGGTGGTGAAACACCTCGAACCGATCTTCGCGGCGCTCGCGCCGGGCGCGGGGGCGGCGGCGCCCACACCGGGCCGAACGGCGAGCGCCAGCACCGCGGATCAGGGCTTCCTGCATTGCGGGCCGCAGGGCGCGGGGCACTTCGTGAAGATGGTTCACAACGGCATCGAGTACGGGATCATGGCGGCGTACGCCGAAGGGCTGAATATCCTGCATCACGCCGACGCCGGCAAACACGCGCGCGAAGTCGACGCCGAAACCACGCCGCTGCGCCGTCCCGAGTTGTATCAATACGATCTGAATCTCGCCGAGGTCACCGAGGTCTGGCGTCGCGGCAGCGTGATCGGCTCGTGGCTGCTCGACCTGATCGCGGGGTCGCTGGTCAGCGATGCCGAGCTGAAGAACTACGCGGGCCGCGTATCGGATTCGGGTGAAGGGCGCTGGACGGTCGCGGCCGCCATCGACGAAGGCGTGCCCACGCCGGTGCTGAGCGCGGCGCTGTTCGCGCGCTTCAGCTCGCGCGGCGAAGCGGACTTCTCGAACCGGGTGTTGTCGGCCATGCGCAACGACTTCGGCGGCCACGTCGAGAAAGCCGCCACACCGCCCGACGGGCAGAAGAGTTAATCCACGGAGCCCTAATGTCAGCCACCCCCGCCACGCCGCACGACGTCGTGTTTCTGTTCGACTGCGACAACACCTTGCTGGACAACGATCACGTGCTGGCCGATTTGCGCGCGCACATGGTGAAGTCGTTCGGTGCGGAAAACAGCGCACGCTATTGGGAGATTTTCGAGCAGTTGCGCTCGGAACTGGGCTACGCCGACTATCTTGGCGCGCTGCAGCGCTACCGGCTCGAACATCCGCGCGACACGCGCCTGCTGCTGATGTCGTCGTTTCTGATCGACTATCCGTTCGCGAACCGGCTCTATCCGGGCGCGCTGGATGCGCTGCGGCATGTCGCGCAACGCGGGCCCACGGTGATCCTGTCCGATGGCGACGTGGTGTTCCAGCCGCGCAAGATTGCCCGTTCGGGTCTATGGGACGAGGTCGAAGGGCGCGTGCTGATCTACATCCACAAGGAGCAGATGCTCGATCAGGTGATGGAGTGCTACCCGGCGCGCCGCTATGTGATGGTCGACGACAAGCTGCGCATTCTGACCGCGATGAAGAAGGCGTGGGGCGAGAAGCTGACCACGGTGTTTCCCCGCCAGGGGCACTACGCTTTCGATCCGAAGGAAATCTCGAGTAATCCGCCGGCGGATGTGAGCGTCGAGCGGATCGGCGAGTTGGCGGAGATCGATCTGGATACGCTGCTGGGCGGGAAGGGCTGAACGCGGGTTAGTGCGGTGGCGGTTGCGGACTGCGCTACGCCGCTCACGTGAGGTGTGAAGCGTCGAGCGGTCCGCAAGCGTCAAGTGCACCCACCGCGCCGCGAACGGAACCTCACGAACCGAGTTCTTTCAACCGAGCCTGCGCGTCACCGGCGCCCATGCGGCCGGCGGCATCCATTGCGCTTACGCCGTTCGCGTCGCGCGCGTTGGGGTTGGCGCCATGCGCAATCAGCAACTCCATGATCGCCGTGCGGTTGAACATCGCGGCGACCATCAACGCGGTGCGGCCGTCGGGCGACGCGCCTTCCACATCCGCGCCATGCGCGAGCAGCGTCTCGATCACCGCGTCGAAACCCTTGAACGCCGCGCCCGCGATCGGCGTCTGGCCGTTGTCGTTGCGCAGGTTTGGATCGGCGCCGCGTTCGAGCAGCGCGCGCACCGCATCCACGTGACCGTGGTAGCTCGCCAGCATCACGAGGCTGTCGCCCTTGTCGTTGCGCAGATTCGGCGGTGCGCCTTTTTCGATCACCGCGGCCAGCATCGTGGCGTCGCCGCGTCGTGCGAGATCGAATACCTGCTGTGCGAGTTCGACCAGTTCAGGATCGATCTTAGACGGGTCGGCCGGGGAGGGTTCAGGATGAACGGTCAATGGAATCTCCATGCAATGAGCCTGGGCGCCGTCGTGGCGCCGCGCGAACGCCCAGAATACACAGTCCGCGCAGATTCCGCGCACACCCTGTGCGCGTCGGCCTCGCGTCAGGTCACCCCGAACAGCTTGACCAGCAACCCGAACACACCGATCAGCACAGAGACGCCCGCGAACAGCAGCACGATTGAACCAACGAGAATCAGGGGTGCTTTGAAGCGGCTGGGTGTCGACATGATGACCGTGGAAGATGAGGGGTGAGAGGAAAGCGTGCTACACGCGTCCGGCGCGCTCCGCCGATGCGCACCGCGCGGCGAGCATAACCGGGCTCGCTTAATCCGCGCTTAAAGTCTAACGCATGAGCACCGACCGGCCGCCGCAAGGCGCGATCGAACGGCGACCAGACGCGTGGTTCATTAGGGCGCATACTCCGTGCATTGCAAGAAGCGCTGACCGGCAATCCCTTTCCCACGCAGTCTCACGCCTATCCTCGATCAGGGAGTCATCATGTCGTCACTACCCACGCAACGACCGCCGCCGTCTACGCTGCGTCACGCCGATACGCCTGCCGCCACGCGTGACCGGCGCGCGGAACTCGGCCGTGCCGACGAAGCGCGTGCCGAGCAACGTCGTCACGACGACGCCCGTAACGATCCGAGCGCCGGCAAATGGCGTTACCGTCCACCGGGACGGGAGGAGATCGCGCTGGAGGCAGTTCGTTCGCCAACCAAAAAGGCACGTACGGCCGACTAGTTTTCACCTCACAATCGCGTCGTGTCGGCCGCCGTTCGAACGCGGCAAACGCGATCTATATCAAAGCATGGGCGAATTGCGTCGAACCATGACGCGCACTGTGGGTCACAACCCCTGACAATCGTCGACGAAGTCCCGACACGCCCTGCGCGTCGGGTCTTTGCTTTGACGCTTTCGTTATGTCATGCGCATGACAAACCGGCCGTTTTGTCGTTTTTTTAAAACCCGCGCATGTCACGCATCATCGCTGCAGCACCCGCTAACCTGCCTGACAGTCCTTTTCGAGGAGTGACGCCATGGCCGAAGCAACCTCACGTGCGACCCCGCCCGCTATTCTGGATCCCGACACGCTGCGCAAGATGGACCGCTACTGGCGAGCCTGCAATTACCTGTCGGCCGGCATGATCTACCTGCGCGACAACCCGCTGTTGCGCGAGCCGCTCAAACCCGAACACATCAAGAATCGCCTGCTGGGCCATTGGGGCTCCGATCCGGGGCAAAGCTTCCTGCTGGTGCATCTGAACCGGATGATCCGCAAGCTCGATCTGAATCTGATCTACATTGCGGGCCCCGGTCATGGCGCGCCGGCCACGCTCGCCCATTGCTACCTCGAAGGACACTACTCGGAAATCTATCCGGACCGCAGCGAAGACGAAGCCGGCATGCGGCGCTTCTTTCGCCAGTTCTCGTTTCCCGGCGGCATCGGTTCGCATTGCACGCCCGAAACGCCGGGCTCGATTCACGAAGGCGGTGAACTCGGCTATAGCCTGTCGCACGGCTACGGCGCGGCGTTCGACAACCCCGACCTGATCGTTACCGTGATGATCGGCGACGGCGAAGCCGAGACCGGCCCGCTCGCCACCTCGTGGCACTCGAACAAATTCCTCAACCCGATCCGCGACGGCGCGGTGCTGCCTGTGCTGCATCTGAACGGCTACAAGATCGCCAATCCGACCATCCTCGCGCGGATTCCGCGTGAAGAACTCGAAGCGCTGCTGACCGGCTACGGCCACAAGCCGTATTTTGTCGAAGGCGATGACCCCGACACGATGCATCAGCAGATGGCCGCGACGCTCGAACAATGCATCGGCGAAATCCGCGCGATCCAGCAGCATGCGCGCGAACGCAACGACGCCACGCGACCACGCTGGCCGATGATCGTGCTGCGCTCGCCGAAAGGCTGGACCGGTCCGAAAGAAGTAGACGGCCATAAAGTGGAAGGCTCGTGGCGCGCGCACCAGGTGCCGGTGCTCGATCCCGTCACGAATGGCAAAAGCCTGAAGCTGGTCGAGCACTGGCTGCGCAGTTACGAGCCCGAGTCGTTGTTCGACGAAGCGGGGCGTCTCGTCGAAGAACTGCGCGAACTCGCGCCCGAAGGCGCGCGCCGTATCAGCGCCAATCCGCACGCGAACGGCGGTTTGCTGTGCAAGACGCTCGACCTGCCGGCGTTCAGCGACTACGCCGTCGCGGTGAAAAAACCGGCCGGCTCGTACACGTCGCCCACCGAAGTGCTCGGCACGTTCCTGCGCGACGTGATGCGCAACAACATGACGAACTTCCGCGTATTCGGCCCCGACGAGACGGCCAGCAACAAGCTGACGGCGATCTACGAGGCGTCCGAAAAGACCTGGCTCGCGCAGACCGAAGCGAGCGATGCCGACGGCGGCGACCTCGCCACCGACGGCCGCGTGATGGAAATGCTGAGCGAACACACGCTCGAAGGCTGGTTCGAAGGTTACGTGCTGACCGGCCGTCACGGCCTGTTCGCGACCTACGAAGCGTTTGTCCACGTGATCGATTCGATGTTCAACCAGCACGCCAAGTGGCTGGAAAAAGCCAAGCGCGACCTCGGCTGGCGGCAGCCGGTGCCGTCGATCAATCTGCTGATCACGTCGCTGGTCTGGCGTCAGGATCACAACGGCTTCACGCATCAGGACCCGGGCTTTCTCGACGTGGTCACGAATAAAAGCCCGGACGTGGTACGTATTTATCTGCCACCCGACGCGAACTGCCTGCTGAGCGTCGCCGATCATTGCCTGCGTTCGCGCGACTACGTCAACGTGATCGTCGCCGACAAGCAGCCGCATCTGCAGTATCTCGACATGGACGCGGCCGTCACGCATTGCACCAAGGGCATCGGCATCTGGGACTGGGCGTCGACCGATCAGGGCGTCGAACCGGACGTGGTGATCGCCTGCGCGGGCGACATCGCGACCATGGAAGCGCTCGCCGCGGTAGAGATTCTGAAGGCGCGTTTCGCCGATCTGAAGATCCGCTTCGTCAACGTGGTCGATCTGTTTCGTTTGATGCCCGAGCATGCGCATCCGCACGGGCTGTCGAGCCGCGATTTCGATTCGCTGTTCACCACCAGCAAGCCGGTGATTTTCAACTTCCATTCGTATGCTTCGCTGGTGCACAAGCTGACCTATAACCGCACCAATCACGACAATCTGCACGTGCACGGCTATCACGAGAAGGGCAACATCAACACGCCGCTCGAACTGGCGATCATCAACCAGGTAGACCGTTTCTCGCTTGCCATCGACGTGATCGATCGCGTGCCGGCGCTGCGCGGCGTCGGCGATCATGCGAAGGAATGGCTGCGCGGCCAGATCATCGAACATCTTGCTTATGCGCATGCCGAAGGCATCGACAAGGAAGAGATCCGCAACTGGACCTGGAAAGGCTGAGCGAGGCAGGCTATGGACACACAAGAGCGCGCCCCGGTGCCGACGATTCTGGTGCTGAACAGCGGGTCGTCGTCGCTGAAGTTCGGGCTGTTCACCTATGCCGGCGGCGACGAAGCGTTGCTGCTCGCCGGCAGTGCGGAAGGCATCGGGCGCAGCGACGGCAGCCTGCTGATCAAGGCGCCCGACGGCCGCGTGCTGGTGCAGCAGGAGCGGGTGCTCGAGTCGCAGACCGACGCGTTGCGCAAGCTCGCCGAGGTGCTCGCGCAGCAGGGTCACGGGCGGCCCGCGGCGGTTGGGCATCGGGTGGTGCATGGCGGGCCGCATTTGCGCAAGCATCAACGGCTCACGCCCGAAGTGCGTCAACGGCTACAGGACGCCGTGCATTTCGCGCCGCTGCATATTCCGCCGGCGCTCGCACTGATCGACGAGGCCGCGCGGATTTTCGGCGACGCGCCGCATTTCGCCTGCTTCGATACCGCGTTTCATGCAACGTTGCCGCCGCGCGCGGCGCAACTCGCGTTGCCGCGGCGGTATGTGAAGTCGGGGGTGATCCGCTACGGCTTTCACGGGCTGTCGTATGAGTCGCTGGTGACGCAGCTTGGCGCTGCGTTGCCGTCGCGGGCGGTATTCGCGCATCTCGGCAATGGGGCGAGCCTGTGCGCGTTGCGCGACGGTCAATCGGTCGATACGTCGATGGGGTTGACGCCGACCGGCGGTGTGCCGATGGGCACGCGCAGCGGCGATCTCGATCCCGGTGTGCTGTTGTATCTGATGCGGGTCGAGAAGTTGGACGCCGCCGCGTTGGAGACGCTATTGAATCGGCACAGCGGCCTCGCCGGTTATACGGATGGCGAAAGCGATATGCAGGCGCTGGAAAAACTCGCCGCGTCGGGCGACGCCAATGCGGCGCTGGCGCTCGATGCGTTTTCTACAGCGGTTCGCAAGACGATCGGCGCTTACGCCGCTCTGCTCGGTGGGATCGATCTGCTGGTGTTCACCGGAGGCATCGGCGAGCACAGTGCGGAAATTCGCCGCCGCGTGTGTGACGGGCTCGCGTTCATGGGACTCGTGGAGGGCGACGCGGCGGGCAAGGTGAGGGCCATTCATACCGAAGAGGAAAAGCAGATCGCGAGGCATTGCCGGACGTTGTTGCACGCCGAGGCGCACTGAGCTTATTTTGCCTGTTATTTGGCCTCTTGTTTCGCCGCTTATTTCGCCTTGATGGTCGTGCGATCCGACACGCCGGTGACGCCGAACAGACGCGTGACGTCTTCGAGTGCGGCGGTTCGTTGCTGATCGCGTTGCAGTTCGCCGTGCAGCGTGATGCGGCCAGCGGCGACTTTGACCTTGATGGCGTGTTCGGGGACGGCGGTGTCCCAGGCGAGACGACGGGTCGCTTCGGCGGCGATCTGGGTGTCGGTCAGGCGCGGTCTGCTGCTGGTGTGTTTCGCAGAACGGTTGTGTGGCATGGGTTCTCCACAGAGATTGCGGGGGTGGGAGAACACTAGCAGATGTGACGGACTTTGCATTCGACCACGGCCGCTTTTGATCTCCATTCACGGCGTTCGCGCCTGCTGTATCGATACTTTCCGCAGCAGGCGCGCGCTACACCCCGAGGCTATTGAATCGCGCTAGCCACCGCCTGCGCCGTCGCCGCCGACAACGTCCACCCCAGATGCCCGTGCCCCGTGTTGTAGAACACGCCTTGCCGTTTGCCACGTCCCACCTTGGGCAGCATGCTCGGCAACATCGGCCGCAAACCCGCCCACGGAATCACGCGCGAAGTCGACACTTCGGGGAAGTAACGCCGTGTCCAGTCCACCAGCGGCGCAATCCGGTCCGAGCGGATATCGCGGTTGAAGCCGTTGATCTCCGCCGTGCCCGCCACCCGGAATCGATCCGCGCCGAGCCGGCTCGTGACGATCTTCGCGCTATCGTCAAGCAGGCTCACCCATGGCGCGCGCTGTTGACTGGTCTCGTCGTCGAGACAGACGGTGATCGAATAGCCTTTCACCGGATAGATGTTCACGTGATCGCCCAGCATCGCCGCGAAATCGCGACTCTTCACGCCGGCGCATACGACGATCCGCTCGAACGCAAAGCGCTGCGACTCGCCTTCCAGATTGACCGTCAGCGAAAACTTGCCCTCTGCGGGCTGATCGATCGCCGTGATCTCGGCATCGTAGTGAAACTCGACGCCGTGCCGCACACAGGCATCCGCGAGACCGCGCGTGAACTTGTGGATGTCGCCGGTCGAATCGGACGGCGTGAAAAAACCGCCGAAGAAATCGCCTTGCAGCGTGGGTTCGATCCGCTGCAACTCGGTCGCCGACACCGGATTTCGGTCAAGGCCGCCTTCGCGCAGCAACGCATTCACCTTGTTCGCCGCAGCGAAATCCTTCTGCGTCTTGTAGATATGCAGAATGCCGCGCCGCTCGAGATCGAACTCGATGCCTTCGCTACGCGCCGTCGAAAACAGATGTTCGCGCGCGGCAATCGCGAGCCGCACGGTCTCGACCGTGTTGCTCCGATAGTGCGGGATCTGCCGCAGGAATTCGCCCATCCACGAATATTTGTGCCACGTGGGCAGCGGATTGAGCAGCAGTGGGGCGTCGCGCGTGAGCATCCAGCGTAGACCCTTCAGCACGGTGGCGGTGCTGTTCCAGACTTCGGCGTTGCTGGCCGATAACTGGCCGCCGTTGGCAAACGACGTCTCCATCGCCGCATAGCGATGGCGCTCGAAAACGGTGACGTGGTGGCCGCGTTGCGCGAGGGCGTGAGCCGTCGTGACGCCGGTAATGCCGGCGCCGATAATGGCGATTCGTGACATGACATGGTCCAGATAAGTTGAGCATCACCGGTGTCGATTTCGTGTCGAAACCGGCGTCGATGCCCCATCTGTCCCTGTACCTGAGAGTTTCTTCCCGCGCCATGCCGGCCCGATGCGAGCCGGAGTGGGGAATCCCCTTCGGTGGACGCGCGCGAGTGTCAGCGGCGTCGCTCTCCAGATGTTCCTGCTGCGCGGTCCTTTTGCCTGAGAGTTTCCGGGGCGGTTGCTCCGTCGGCGTCGTCACTTACCGCATGACGATCTCTCCCGCGCTGCATTGCAGAACGGTACGACGATACCGGGCAAAAATTATTGCCGCAAGTGTTTCGTGCGTTGCGCTGCAGCGCAGCGCAACGCGCGTGAATGAGTGAATGCGTGTGTGCTGTCCTGTCCGTGCGTTGCGATTGTGTACCGGGTCGGCGTGGCGGCGATCGGCTATAGTCGGCGGCACAATCCCCCACTCGTCAACGAGGAGAATGCCGTGCCCGCCTTCACAACGCTGCTCGCTTTCGGTCTGGTTTCATTGGGCATGGTGCTCACGCCGGGACCGAACATGATCTATCTGATCTCGCGATCGCTCTGCCAGGGCAAGCGCGCCGGTCTCGTGTCTCTCGGCGGCGTGGCGCTCGGTTTCGTGTTCTATATGTTCTGCGCGGCGTTCGGCATTACGGCGCTGTTGCTCACGGTGCCTTTCGCGTACGACGCGTTGCGCTTCGGCGGTGCGCTGTATCTGCTGTATCTCGCGTGGCAGGCAGTCAAACCCGGCGGCCGCTCGCCGTTCCAGGTGCGCGACCTGCCGCACGACAGCCCCCGTAAGCTGTTCACCATGGGCTTCGTCACCAACCTCGCGAATCCGAAGATCGCGGTGATGTATCTGTCGCTGCTGCCGCAATTCATTTCGCCGGGACATGGCAGCGTGCTGTCGCAGTCGCTTGCTTTGGGCTGCGTGCAGATCGTGGTCAGCGTGACGGTGAATGCGATTATCGCGAGCATGGCGGGGTCGATCGCCGGGTTTCTCGCGGGGCGCCCCGTGTGGCTGAGGGTGCAGCGCTGGCTGATGGGCACGGTGCTCGCCGGACTCGCGGTGCGGATCGCGCTCGATTCGCGTCGTTGATTCGCGTTGTTGAGCGGGGCTGCGCGGTCAGCGGAGCGCTTTACATTGAGCGCGGAGAGCGCGGCGCGCGAACAACGGTAAGCGGCCACCGCGAGCGCCGCATAGATCACGCCGTCGTTTGCGCGTCCGCCGCTTCGAGCGATTTATACATGAACGTGGCCGCCTCCAGACACGCTTCATCCGGACCCTGCGCGTAACCGGGGATCACGCCGACCGCCCGATAACCCAGCGCGGTATAAAGCGGCTCGGCATGATCGCCGGTACGCGTGTCGAGCGTGAGCAGGCTGCGCTGCAAACGCTGCGCGTGCCGCTCCAACTCAATCATCAAGGCACGGGCGATTCCCCGACGACGCCACGCCGGATGAATCAGCAGCTTGCGCACATCGGCGCGATGTCGCTGGTTTGGCATCGTGTCGTAATCCAGTTGCACGGTGCCGGCGATCACGTCGCCCTCGCGCGCGACGAGCAGAACCAGCCGGCCGCTTCGCAGCGTCGGCAACACCTTGCCGCGCCAGAACGCTTCGCTCTCGTCGAGACCGTGGGGCAGCACGAAACCGACGCTGGCGCCGTCATGCACGCACGCATGCAGCAGCGCGCCGAGTTCCGGCAGATGGCGTTCGAGATCGTCGGCGGAAAAGGGGGTGATGGTCATGGCGCTCATCTCGGCTCACACAATGAAAAGAAAATAATGGGCCCCGCTGTGTGCGGGCGTCTCGAAAGCGCTCGGGCCGAAGAGCCGGTAGCGCAGGCAGTCGCCAGGTTGCAGGTCGTGGCTTTGACCGTCGACGGTGATCCGCAGTTGGCCTTCCAGCAAAATCAGATGATGTTCAAGCCCGGGCCTTGGCGACTCGTCGTAGCTAATGTGCGCGCCGGGTTCGAGTTCGCACTCCAGCGCCTCGCCGGCCAACGCCTGCGCGGGCGGCGACACGGAGCGGCGCCGGAAGCCGGCGGCGTCGTCGCTCCACAAGGGCTGCGCGGCGCGCGGCACTAGCGGCGCGAAGTCCTCTTCGACCATATGCATGAGGCGCGACATCGGCAGGCCGTAGGCCACGCACAGCTTGCCGAGCACGCTCGCGGTCGGGCTCACGGCGGCGTTTTCGAGGCGTGACAGCGTGGCGCGGCTGACGCCGCTGAGCCGCGCGAGATCGTCGAGCGACCAGTTGCGTTCGGCGCGTAGCGCTCGCAGACGCTGCGCGATGCGGCGGTCGATGGCGTTGTCGTCGGGGAGCGTTTGTTCCATATTCGGGAAATTATCTCGAATATGGAAATTCGTCAATTGGAACAAAAAGGTGGATTGAAGTTCGGCCCTGCGTTCACCGCTCGCAGCGCGTACGTGGACGCGCTGCGACCGGGTTTGATCCACCGCGCACCGTCTGGCCCGTTTATCATAGGGGCCGCCATCCAGAAAGCGCCGCCAGGCTGTGCAAGGCAACGCACCCCATCTACGAGACCCGGCGACTCCAGCCGCAACATCATCCATGAACACCACTCCCGACGCTGTTTCCCGTCCCTCCCTCCGCGCGTTGACCTTGCTCGAAGGGCGCGTGCTCAGCGTGCTCGTCGAAAAGCAGCACACCGTGCCGGACAGTTATCCGCTGTCGTTGAACGCGCTGACCCTGGGTTGCAATCAGAAAACCGGCCGCGCGCCGGTGATGAACGCCACCGAAGCCGAAGTGCTGACCGCCGTCGACGGTCTGAAACGGCTGAGCCTGGTGATGGAAGGCAGCAGCAGCCGCGTGCCGCGTTTCGAGCAGAACATGAACCGGGTGCTAGGCTTGCCGAGCCAGTCGGGCGCGTTGCTGACCACCTTGCTGCTGCGCGGCCCGCAGACCGCGGCCGAATTGCGCCTGAACAGCGCGCGTTTGCATGGTTTCGCGGACATCTCGTCGGTCGAGGCGTTTCTCGACGAGCTCGCGGCCAACGACCCGCCGCGCGTCGTCAAACTGGCCCGCACGCCGGGCGAGCGCGAGAACCGCTGGACGCATCTGCTGTGCGGTGAAGTCAGCGCGAGCGAACTGGCCCAGCCGGGCGATGACGACGAATCCGTGCCGTTATCCGCGTTCGAGGCGGTGAAGGCCGAGCAGAAGCGGCTCGCGGAAGAAGTGAGCCGGCTCCAGACGGTAGTGCGACGCATGGCCGCGGAGTTGGGGATCGCGGTCGACGATCTGGGCGACGACGCCTGAGCGGCGTTTCACCGATTGCGCGCTTGAGTCGGGGCCGACATCGATGCAAGCCGGCCCGCCAGGCGCGCATTCAACAACAATCAGAACTTGTAATTCACCGACGCCAGCGTATTCAACTCGAAGCGCTTTTCGGTAATCGGGCTATTTGCCGCGTTGTGTTCGAGGCGCCCGAAGGTCGCGGCGACCGAGCCGTTCCAGTGCCGCGAAAAATCGTAAGTCACCATCGCATTCATATGGATATCGCGTATGCCGGCGCTGGTGTTGTACGTGGGCAAACCCGACGCCGCGCTCTGCTGCTGCGAGACGCCGAAAAACGTCCGCGTGTACGTTCCGTTGGCCCAAGTGAAGCCCGGCCCGACCGAGAACAGCCAGCCGCCCACTGGCGCCGACGCCACCAGATCGGTGCTGATCGTCGTGCCTTGATGATGCCCGGCGATATCCTGATACAGCGCCACCGATCCGGTGAACGCCCACCACGTGTAGTCGCCGAACAGCTTCAGCTTGGGACCGCCGTCCACGTTGCCGAGGCCGTGCAGGTGCGGATCGTCCGACTCCTTGCGCGACTGGAAATCGAAACTCAGCGCCGCGCCCAGGTGATAGGCCGGCCCGCGCAGTACGTTGACGCCGAGCACGTCCGGGCCTTGCGAGAAGAAGCGGTCGTCGTAGGAAATGTCCAGCGCCGGAAACGGGATGTAGCTCAGTTGCCGCGAGCCGGGATACTTCGGCGTGACCACCAGGCCGGGGCCGACGCCAATCTTCCATTTGCTGTCGGAAGACGCGGCGGTGGCGGTGCTGGCGTCAGTGCTTGTAGCGGGCGTCGTGTCGTCCGCATGGGCGGCTTGCGCTGCCGTCAAACCCAGCAGCGCGCCGCTCAGCGCCAATGCCAGCGTCAGCGACGCACGGGCAGGCCGGCCGTGCCCGACAACGCGCTGTCCAACAAGGCTGCGTCCACCCAGCTTCACACGCGCGCTCATGCCCGCTCCTTGCCGAGTGCCGCAAGTTGCCGCAGGCGCCGCGCGAGCGCCTTCGAGACGACGGGCTGACGGCCGTCGTCGCCGCTACGAACGGCTTGGCTTTCGCGCAGAAACAGCGCGGTTTCGCGCGCGACGATTTCGCGCTCGTTGTCCGACGTAATCATGTGATACGAATCATCCAGCCAGATTGTCCGTAAAAAGGCCGCGCCGATATGGCTGGCCACGAATTGGGCGTTACGTGGGCTCGATGTCTCGTCGTCGATCGCGTGCACGATCAGGCAATCCGTCTTGATGTCGCGCACCAGTATGCGAACTTCCGACGCCAGACGGCTCGCTTCGTGCAACGCCGGCAGCGAGATCGTGGACGGCCCGACTTCACTGAAGTCGCTGCGCTGCATGGCACGCGCGATCTTCGCGCGCAGCGCCTCGTTGCGCAGGCCGAACGGCGCTGCCTCGCGATAGCGCCAGCGCTTGCGCATCGGCGTGTAGTAAGCCCAATTAAGCAGGAAACGATACCAGGGAATCGCCCAGCCGTCGTAAGAAAGCGTCAAGGACAGCAGCACGAGCGACTGCGCCTGCGGACGGCGATGCGCAAGCGCGAGGGCCAGCGCCGAGCCGATCGACAGCCCGCAGATCGACACATGCGTGAAGCGCTCGGCCAGCGCGTCGTACTCGCGCACGGCGGCGTCGATCCACGTTTCCATCGCGGTTTCTTTCGAACCGGCGCTATAGCCGGGCAGCAGCGGCGCGCAGGCGGTAAAGCCTTCCGCATTCAGATAGCGCGCGAGAAAACGCAATTCGAGCGGCGAACTCGACAGCCCGTGCAGCATCAGCACCGCGTGGTCGTCGCCGGGAAAGAACAGGCTGGTCGGCTGGGTCGGTTGATTCATTGGCTCAGGCTCCGATCCGCAAGACGAGGAAGTCGCCGGCGTGCGTGGTGAAGCGTTCGCACACACATTCGGTGAGCTTCGCCGCGCCGTCGCCGGTCTTCAGGCGCACGCGGTGCGTGCCGGCGCGCAATGCTTTGCCCAGGCGCTGAATGTCGTCGGGATCGACGTCGGCAAAGCGCGGACCCGGCGCGATCTCATTGGGCAGGCGCGGCAGCACGCTGTGCTGTTTGAGGTCGTCGGCCGGTTGCAGCGCGTCGCGTTCGAGCGCCTGAATAAAAATGAAGGTGCGGTGGTGATGCGACAGATGGCGCAACAACCGGTGCGTTTCGTCGACGGCGCGGCGCGCCAGCATCCGTTCGTTGTCGTGACGCAGCAGCATTTCATAGCGCGACTGCGCCACCGACGCGATCAACTCCGCGCGGAACTGCGAGCGCCGCAAGCGTTCGATCAGAATGATCACGAGCAGCGTGACGAGCGGATAGGAAATCAGCAGCACCACGTCTGCCTGGTTGAATGTGGTGATGGCCGCGTAGGGCGGCACGAACAGATAGTCGGCAATGCCCAGGCCGAGCACCATCACTGCCAGCGCGGGCGCCAGACCGAAAAAATACTCGACCAGCGACGCCGCGATGCAGAACGCGGTGCCCGGCAAGAACGGGCCGATCAACGGGTGAAGCAGCATGCGCACGTCGCAGGCAACGGCCAATGCAGCGGCCGCGACTAGCCAGGCGCGTGTACCCCTTGGTGCCCAGCGACGGGCGTTTTGGACATCCATGATATTTTTTTAGGGAGCGATTTCGCGCCCGATTGAGTGTGGCGTGCGCATCTAAAGCGCAGGCCGGACGATACCATAATCAGGCCAGCTTAAAGGCCGCCAAAATGTAAGGCTCCTGGTATCGGACAGTAAGGCGGCGCAGCGAATCCGGGCGGAATAGCGCGGGGATCAAACGGGTATTCCGAGCGTCACGGATTATGGGTGGCGCTAGCTTAAGTGAGGCTTAAGCCCTGGCGGGATCGAGGGGACGCGGCGACCGGGCGGGGCCGGTGTGCGCTGGCTCTTCAGGGCTTCGCGTGGCTCAGGCGTCGCGGCTGCGCAGCGGGTCGGTGGAGAGCTTGCGCTGCGTGCGATAAAACACGCGTGGCGGCACATTGGGCGAATCTTCGGCGAGCCGGTCGAGCTCTTCGCGCGTCGCGGCGAGGTAGTGACCGTCGCGCGCATCGGCGTCGCCGACGAAGATCGCTTCGAGTCGGCGGCGTACCGCGCCATAACGCGCACCGGCGGCGCGGTGCTTTTCCGCGCGCTCCGCATAGCGCAGAAAGGTTTGCAACGCCGCCGACACCGCCGCTGCGACGCTGACCAACCCTACGAAGATCCGCAACGCCGGCGAGACCGCCGCCGCGGTGAGCGACGCAAACACCGCAGTGCCGACGAACGCGGTCAACGCGGTGACCAGCCAGCCGAGCTGGCGGTCGCGCGCGGACAGCAGGTCGGCCATGTCGTAATGGCTCATCTGCGATTCGCGCGCGCGGCGGATCCACTTCAGCAGCAGTTCGGCTTCGTCGACGGGAGGCTCGTAGGCGGGCAGGTTCTTCATGACGCTCGTCAGGGCGGTTCGGTTGCGCAAGCTTAGCGCATGCGTGTGCCGACCGGTTGCCCCGTGGCGGCGTACATTCGACCGCCCTGGAGACGCCGGTCAATACGAGGCGACAGGAACAGAAGCCGCAGCCGAAGCCGAAGCCGCAACCGAAGCGCTTTGCGGCTCAAGCCCGAAGCGCTCGTTATGCGCGTTGCCGTTCAGATAGAAGTCGCCGATCGCAGCCTCGCGGACGATCGCCGGGTTATGCGAGGCGAGTACGCGCGCATTGCGCCAGTAGCGGTCGAGGCGGCGCGACTCGCTGGTGGCCGACGCGCCGCCCACTTCGAACAGCAGCGTCGCCGCTTGCAGCGTCTGTTCGATCACGATCTGCTGCGCCTGAAACGTTTGAATGTCGAGGTGGACGTAGGCCTGTTCATTGCTGCGGCCTTGCGCGCGGGCCGCCGAGACTTCGTCGATCGCGCGGGCCAGCGACGTGCTGAGGCTCTGCGTCGAATACGCGAGGCTCGCGAGCCGTCCGATCACACGCTGCACCAGCGGGTTGTCACGCGGGCTCGATTCGCCGGGAATGCCGAACGTGCGGGTTTTGGCCCGCGTGAAGGCCACCGCGTCGCGCAACGCCGCGCGGCTGATGCCCGCCAGATTCGCGATGTGCAGCGCCTGGTAATACGATGTGAGCAGGCTGTTGCTGCGCGGCTCGGACGCGCGATAGCGGCGGTACAGATTGTCGATCGCAACCGGCACCTGGTTGAAACGCGCGGTGCCGCTGCCGGTCAGGCGCTGACCGAAGCCGTCCCAGTCGTCGATGCGTTCGAGCCCCGGCGCGTCGGCTTTGACGATGACGCGCACATGGCTCTCGCCGTCGTGCGCGGTGACGTCGACCCAGTCCGCGTAAAGCGTGCCGGTGGTGTAGTACTTTTCGCCGTCGAGATGCCATGCGCCGTTAGTCTGCGTGAGACGCACGCTGTTGTCGGTCGCCGCACTGCGCTCGGAGGTCGCGCCGCCGATAATCTGGCCTTGCGCGATGCGTGTGAACCAGCGGTCGCGCAACGGCTCGTCGTCGCTTTCCAGCAGCGACTCGATAAAGCCGCCGTGTACGCGCAGGATTTGCGGCAGATTCGAATCCGCTTCGCCGAGCCGCGTGACCAACGCGAGAAACGCCGTGAACGACACGCCTTCGCCGCCGTACGCTTTCGGCACGCGCAGTTTGGTGTAGCCCGCGTCGCGCAACCAGTCGACCGGTGCATAGGCCAGCTCGCGTTGTTGTTCGCGCTGCACCGCGCCTTCGGCGATCCGCGCGAAAACCGGCGCGAAGCGGCGCGTCAGATCGTCTTCGCCGAACAGTTGCGCGGCGTCGGCGATGGAGTGTGTCGGGGTCGGTTGCGATTCGTTTGCTGCCATGGGTTCTACAAAACGGGTGCGCGTGGTGCGCAATCGGAGAACGGTACGGGAGCAAGGCGTACGCTAGCAACGAAGAAATTGGCCGATTCTTAGCACCAGAAGTGAAATGCTCGCTGGGTTCAGCGAGCGAAGCGAGTTCAACGTGTTCAGCGGGTTCGTTCAATCCGACAGGCTGCCGCCACCCGCGCTATTTCAGCGCCGCCACCGCGCGCCGGCGCGACAGCCATCGCACCGCGAATAGCGACACGCCCATCACCGTCAGCGACAACACCGTCGTCATCGTGCCCAACGCGTAAATGACGGGCGTCGTGACCGACGTGGTGAGCCCCTGCAGTTCGAGCGGCAGCGTGTTCTGATCGCCGATAGCCTGCGAGGTGCGGGCAATTTCGTCCCACGAGAGCGTGAAACCGAACATGGCGACGCCCACCACCGAAGGTCCGATGATCGGCAGCACGACATGGCGGAAACTCTGCCACGGCGTCGCGCCGAGATCGCGCGACGCTTCTTCGTAAGCGGGATTGAAGCGGTTGAACACCGCGAACATGACCAGCAGGCCGAACGGCAGCGTCCACGTCAAATGCGCGCCGAGCGCCGACGTGAACAACCCCATCGAGGTCGTATAGCTATCGGCGAAAGACTGATAGCCCCACGCGGTAGCCAGATACTTCACGCCATTGTCGAGCAGGCGGAAGGTCAGGCCGATGCCGAGCGAAACGATGATCGACGGCATGATCAAACTGGCGACCGACACATAAAACACCGCGGTATCGCCGCGAAACTTGCGCCGGAACGCGAGACCGGCCGCAACGGAAAACAGCACCGTGAGCACCGTCACCGCCGACGCGAGCCGCACCGAACGCCCGAACGCGGCCCAGATATCGATGTCGCCCACGCCGTCGCGCAACACCGCGAACCAGTGCAGCGACACGCCACGCATGGGGAACGTGAGGCCGCCTTCGGGGCCCTGAAACGACAGAATGAAAATCGTGATCACCGGTCCGTACAGGAACAGCACGAACAGGCCGAACAGCAGCGCGAGCCAATAGAAACTCGCCGGCCGCCGTTCCCGGTGTTTGACGCGAATGGCCTGCATTTTCACAGCTCCTTGCGAATATCGACGACCCGCGTCAACGCCCACACGATCATCAGCACCACGGCCAGCAGAATGATCGCGTTGGCGGCGGCCGCCGGAAACTGCAGGTAGCCGGTTTGCACCTGAATGATCTTGCCGACCGACGCGATCTGCTGGCCGCCCATCACGCCGACGGTCAGAAAGTCGCCCATCACGATCGTGATTACGAAGATCGAGCCGATCACAATGCCGGTTTTCGACAGCGGCACGACCACGTCGCGCACCACTTGCCAGCCGCTCGCGCCGGCATCGCGTGCCGCTTCGAGCAGTGAGCGGTCGATCCGCATCATCGCGTTGAAGATCGGCACGATCATGAAGAACGTGTAAAGATGCACGAACGCCAGCACCACCGAAAAGTTCGAATACAGCAGCCATTCGAGCGGCTGATCGATCACATGCGCGCCGATCAGCGCCTGATTGACGAGGCCGTTGCGGCCGAGCAGCGGCATCCACGAGATCATGCGGATCACGTTCGAAGTCCAGAACGGAATCGTGCAGACGAGGAACAGCACCGTCTGCATGCTCGTGGTGCGGACATGGAACGCGAGAAAGTAGGCGATGGCGAAACCCAGCAGCAGGGTCACCGCCCACACGATCGCGCAGAATTTGAGCGTCGACCAGTAGGTCTTGAGTGTCACGCAGACGTCGGTCATCGACGAACAGCCGTTGAAGATCGCCGCGTAGTTCTTCAGCGTGAACGCGGGGATGATCTGGTATTCGTTGAAGTCCCAGAAACTGACGATCAGCGTGATCACCAGCGGCACGATAAAAAACAGCAGGAACGTCAGTGTCAGCGGCGTCGCCTGCAGCCAGGCCGGCGCGCGCCGGTGCTTGACGGGCTCGTCCTGCGCGCGCGAGGGTAGGTCGATGGTGGCCATGGCTTGCTCAGTGAGTCCCTTAATTGACCGCTTGTCTAATAGCCTGCTGAACACTCAGGCCGCGATGAACTCGTTCCACTTCTGCACCATGTAGATGTTCTCGTCCATCACCGCGTTCCAGCAGGCAATCGCGCCCATACGCTGCGTGTACGAGCCGCCGTCGCGCACGGTGCCGGCTTTTTCGAGCAACTGGCCGTCCGGCGCCTTGATGTCCTGCGCCGCCGCTTTGCCTTCGATCCAGTAGTCCCACTCGTACGGCTGCATGTGCGTCTTCGCCGTTTCGAGCACGCCGGAGTAGTAGCCCTGACGCATCAGATAAGCGCCGGCCCAGCCGTCCTGGAACCAGTTGACGAACTCATACGCGGCGTCGAGCTTCTTGCCTTGCAGCGAACGAGGAAAACCGAAGCCCGAGGCCCACGAACGGTAGCCTTCTTTCAGTGGCTGGAATTTGCAGGCAATGCCCATGGTGCGAACCTTCGTCACGGCGGGCGACCACATCGACTGAATCACCACTTCGCCCGACGCCATCAGGTTCACGCTTTCGTTGAAGTCCTTCCAGAACGCGCGGAACTGGCCGGCGCGTTTCGCTTCGATCAGGATCTTGATGGTCTGATCGATCTCGGCCTTGGTCATGTTGCCTTTGTCGCCGTACTTGATATGACCCATTGCTTCGATCGCCATTGCCGAATCCATGATGCCGATCGCGGGAATGTTCAGCAGCGCCGCCTTGCCCTTGAATTGCGGATTGAGCAGTTCCGCCCAGCTGTCGATCGGCCGTTTGATCAGGTCGGGACGAATGCCCAGCGTGTCCGCGTTGTAGGTGGTGGGGATCAGCGTCATCCACTGGGTCGGCGTGGCGGAGAACTCGGTCGAACGCGGGCCGGTCAGGAACATTACCTTCTTCGGCGCGGTGCCCTGGTCGCCGATCTTCTTGCCGTTGATTTCACCGCGTGTGAGCACCGGCGTGATCTTGTCGGCGAGCTTGATGCGCTTCGTGTCCATGCCCGCCAGCGTGGCGGCCGGGATCAGCTTCTTCAGCGAGAAGTATTCGGTGTCGACGATATCGAACGAGTTGGGCTGCGTGATGATGCGCTTGGCGACGTCATCGGTCGTGACCGGAATGTATTGAATCTCGATGCCGGTGTCTTCCTTGAACTTCTTCGCAATGTCGGAACTCTGGTTGACCGCCGTGCCGAGATAACGCAGCGTGATCTTTTCCTGTGCATGCACGTACGGAAAACCGGCAATGCCGGCCGCCGCCACCGCGCCCTTGATGAACGTGCGGCGCGACAGGCCTTTTTCCTTGCCCTCTACGGCGGCCGCTGCCGGGCTCTCGTTCGCTTCAGTCATTGCTTTCTCCTCAGTTGACGCGGGATTGACGTTCGATTTGACGTTCTATTCACTACTGCGATGCGCAGCAGCGACACGCCACCACGCAAGCATTCAAACGCTCACGCGGCCAGCGGATGCGCATCCTGTTCATTCCACCAGACCACGACGCGCGCATCGGGACCGAGCCGCGCCGGGTCATAGTCGCCATCGCCGACGAGCGAAATCAGTTCGGGGGAGCCGTCGAGCGGATCGAGCGTCATGCGCAGATGCGTGCCCTGGTATTCGGCTTCGCGCACCGTGCAGGGCACGCCGCCGATCCGCGTCAGGCCGCTGTCGCCGCCGGCGTTCTGCACGGGCGTCACGCCATGCGGCACGATTCGCAGATGATCGGCGCGCACGGTAAACAAGTGGCCATTGCTCTTGAACACGTTATGACCACCCAGAAAGCGCGCGACGAATTCGGTGCGCGGACGGTTGAACACCTCATGCGGCGTGCCGCTCTGTTCGATCCGCCCGTGGCTCATCACGACCACGAGATCGGCCAGCGCCATGGCTTCTTCCTGCGAATGCGTGACGTGTACGAACGTGATGGCCAGTTCCTTCTGCCAGCGCTTGAGTTCCGCGCGCATCTGCACGCGCAGGAACGGGTCGAGCGCGGACAGCGGTTCGTCGAGCAGCAGACAGCCGGGCTGATTCAGCAGCGCGCGCGCCAGCGCCACACGTTGTTGCTGACCGCCCGACAACTGGGCCGGCTTGCGCTCGGCATACGCGGACATCGCGACGAGTTCGAGCAGTTCGCCGGCGCGCTTGCGGCGCTCGTCTTTCGCGATGCCGCGCATCTTCAGGCTGAACGCGACGTTGTCGAGCGCGCTCAGGTGCGGAAACAGCGCGTAGTTCTGGAACACCATCGCGGTGCCGCGTGCCGCGGGCTCGGCGCGGGTGACGTTGCGGCCCGCGATCAGAATGTCACCTTCGGTGACCGATTCATGCCCGGCGATCATGCGCAAGGTCGAGGTCTTGCCGCATCCCGAGGGCCCAAGCAGACAGCAATACTGGCCGCCGGCAATGCGCAGGTCGATGGCGTCGACGGCCAGCGCGTCGCCGTACTGCTTCGACACGTGGACCAGTTCGATATCGGCGGCGTGGGTGTCGAGCACCTTTGAAACAGGCTGAATCATGAAGGGCAAGTCCTCGTGAACGGCGAAACGCGGCACGCATGCGAGAAACCGCACGGCCTGGGCGAAGCGACGTAAATGCAAGACATGTGCCATCCATTGCGCTACGGCATGCATCGATTGCCGACACGCCGGTCCGCTTAACGTCGGCGAGTTGGCGCATATATTGCAAACGATCCGCAGCGTCGATCGTTAGCGATCCGAGTCATCCGGTTTGCGCGATCACGGTGCGTCTTCGATCCGTCGCGGGGCATGAACCGGCCAAACCGATTCATCCGCAACGGTACCGGCCGCGTTTCGCCACCCACGCTTTCTTTCCATGAACGACACACGCAATTTGCCCTTAGCAGAGAACCGCGCGCGTCAACGGCTTGCCACGCACGGCCGTTTTTCGTACCGGCCGATCACAGACCGCGACGCGTTCCGTTGGCCGGGCGGCAGCGGGCTGGCGGTGTATCTGGGCTTCAACATCGAGCACTTTGCCTTTGGCGAAGGCCTCGGCGCGGCGCTCGGTCCGTTGTCGCCGCAACCGGATGTGCTGAACCATAGCTGGCGCGAATACGGCAACCGGGTGGGCGCGTGGCGCTGCATCGAACTGTTCGATCAACTGGCCATGCCGGCCGGCACGCTGATCAATACCGCGCTCTACGATCACTGCCCGGAATTGATCGCGGCGTGCGTGGCGCGCGGCGACGAACTGATCGGCCACGGCCACACCAACGCGCACCGGCAGAGCGAACTCGACGAAACCGGCGAGCGCGAGTTGCTGTTGCATTGCCGCGAGCGGATCGTCGACGAATCCGGCACGCCGCCGCACGGCTGGCTCTCGCCGTGGATATCGGAGTCGCCTCTGACGCCGGACCTGCTCGCCGAAACCGGCTACCGCTATACGCTGAACTGGTGCCACGACGACCGTCCGGTGCGGATGGCCACGCGCGGCGCGCCGCTCTGGTCGATCCCGTATCCGCAGGAACTCAACGATCTGCCGATGATGGTCGGCCGCCTGATGGACGGCCGCGCGTTCGCCGACATGATCGTCGACCAGTTCGACGAAATGCTCGACCAGGCCAACCGTGGCGCAGAGCCGCAGGCGTTGGTGATGGGCATCGCGCTGCATCCTTATCTGGTCGGGCAGCCGTATCGCTTGCGGCATTTGCGGCGCGCGCTCGAACATATCGCCGCGGCACGCGCCCGAGGCGACGTGTGGGTCACCACGCCGGGCGCGATCGCGGATCACATGGACCAACTGGAACGGGACGGCGTGTTGCGGCCGGCCGAGGCATGAGCACGAACGCCAGCGCGGCCACCGCTAAAAGAACGCCGAAGGGCACCACCAGGGGAACGCCGAAAGAAGACGCCGACGTCGACGCGCGCCTCTATCAATCGATCTTCGACGGCGTGCTGAATCATCGCCTGACGCCCGGCACGAAATTGCCGGAGCCCGAGCTCTGCCAGTTGTTCGGCGTCGGCCGCGCGGTGGTGCGCCGCGTGCTGGAAAAGCTCGCCTACGATGGCATCGTGGTACTGCGCCCGAACAAAGGCGCGGTGATCGCGGAGCCGACTCCGGAGGAAACCCGCGAGATTTTCGAAGCGCGGCGCTCGGTCGAACGGATGCTGGTGGAACTGGCCGTGCAGCGCGCGAGCGCGCATGACATCGAGACCTTGCGTCAACAGCTCGCGAGCGAGCACGCGGCGATGCATCGTTTCGATCAACCGTCATGGGCGACGCTCGCGAGCGGCTTCCATATGCGCATCGCGGCGCTGGCGGGCAATTCGATCCTGCAGAACTACCTGAAGGAACTGGTCTCGCGCTGTTCGCTGATTGTCGGCGTCTACGAGACGCCGGGCAACGCGCCGTGCGAGCACGCGGAACACGCGGCGATCGTCGATTGTCTGGAAGCGCGCGATGCCGCGGGCGCAATGGCGCTAATGGAAGCGCACTTACGGCATATCGAGGAACGCATCGAAATCACGCGAATGCGGGGTGAAAAAAGTCTGGGCCAATTGCTCGGCCTCGTCGGGCACGCTGTTCCGATTCAAGGGCGCTGAGATGGAAATCGACTTCGACGCGATCACCGAATACCAGCGTTACAAACTGATGGCGAGCCTGATCGTGCCGCGTCCTATCGCGCTCGTCACCACGCTCGGCGCCGACGGCACCATCAATGCCGCGCCGTTCTCGATGTTCAACATGCTTGGCGAGGAACCACCGATCGTGATGATCAGCATCAACCGCGTCGCGGACGGCACGCTGAAGGACACGGCGGTCAATATCGTGCGCACGGGCGAGTTTGTCGTGCATCTCGCCGACGAAGCCATCGCGCTGAAGATGCATCGCTGCGGGGAAAGGCTGCCGCCCAATGTGAGCGAGTTGGCCGAGGTCGGCTTCACGGCGGTGCCGAGCACGCACGTGGCGCCGCCGCGTATCGCCGAAGCGCCGGTCGCGTTCGAATGCACGATCTGGGAGACGCTGGAGACGAGCAGCCGGCAGATTTTCATCGGCCGGGTGCATCGGCTCCACGCGCGCGACGAGTTGATCGATACCGACACCTGGCGCGTGCGGTTGCAGCACTACTTTCCGGTGGGCCGGTTCGGCGCCAGCGACTACGTGACCACGCGGGACCGCTTTACGCTGGAATAGGCACGAGGTTCAGCTAAACGATTCACACGCGCGGTTTGCTTTTTTTCTTCGCTGCGCGTTCGGCGAGCGCTTCGGTGTTCGCTTTCACCGCCGCCTGAATCAATTGCTTAAAGGCGGTTTCATTGATCTTCTCGCCTTCGTGAATGTCGATCGCGCGCCGCGTATTACCGTCGAGGCTGGCATTGAAGAGCTTCTTCGGGTCCTTGAGCGCGGCGCCGCGCGCGAACGTGAGCTTGACGGCCTGCTTGTAGGATTCGCCGGTGCAGACAATGCCGTCGTGCGACCAGACAGGCGTGCCCATCCATTTCCACTCTTCCTGAATGTCGGCGTCGGCGGCGTGGATCAGTTCGCGGAGGCGAGCGAGCGTTTCGCCACGCCAATCCGCCAGTTCTTCGATCCGTTTTGTGATGTTCGCTGAGGCGGTGTCGCTATCCGGATGAACGGTCGGCTTCATGTTGTCTCCGATTTTTTCGGTTCTGGAATGGGGCGCGCGAGCGGTCTTGGGTAGCGCAAGTGCGTCCGGCCCACACGGCGTCCGCGTAGCTTATCAGGCTCGTTGCGCGGGCTGATCCGGTTTACCGTAGGGCCGTTGCGCCGTGCAAGAACCGGACGGTTGGCTAGAAATCGACGCCGAGTGCGCGTCCATCGCTGCGTGGATCGTGCGCGCCGCACGCCACGCCGCTCGCGTCGAGGCGAATCACGCCGGGGTGGCCCGCCAGCGGACTCTGCGCCGGGATCGCGCTGACTTCGTGCCCGCGCGCGGCGAGGGCCGCGAAGACGTCGGCGCCGGCATCCGCTTCGAGTTTCAACGCATCGCGCGTGTCGGAGAAGGTCTTGCCAAGCAGGAAACGTGGCCGGGCCAGCGCAGTGAGCGGGTCCATGCCGTAGTCAATCAGGCGCGTGAGGATCGCGGCCAGCGTTTGCGGCTGACCGTCGGCGCCTTGCGTGCCGAACAGCAAACGCGGCCGGCCGTCTTGCAGATACATACCGGGATTGAGCGTGTGGAAAGGACGCTTGCCCGGTTGTACCGCGTTGTGATGCGTGGGGTTCGTGCTGAACGACGCGCCGCGGTTGTGCCACAGAACGCCCGTGTCGCCCGCCACCACGCCGCTGCCCCAATCGAAGTACACCGTTTGCAGCACGCTCACGCTGCGGCCCTCGCGATCCGTCGCGCCGATAAACACGGTGTCGCCCGGGCGGAACGTGTGCGGCCAGGGCCGCGCGTCGTGCGGGTGGATGGTGCGCGCGTGCGCGTCGAGGGCGGCGGCGGAGAGCATGTCGTCGACCGGCACATGCGTGAACTCCGGATCGGCCACGTAGCGATCGCGATCCATGAACGCGCATTTCACCGCTTCCACCAGCAGGTGATAGTAGTCGGCGCTGCCTTCGGCGATCGAACCCAGCTCGAAGCGTTCGAGTATCCCCATGATCTGGAGCGTGGTGACGCCCTGGGTCGGCGGTCGCAGGCTCGCCAGTTCGCCGCCACGGTAAGCAACCCGTAGCGGCGCTTCGTCGCGTGCGCGGGTTTGGGCGAAGTCGCTCAAGCGCAGCGGCGAGCCGGCCTGCTGCAAGCCGCGAGCCATGCGTTCGGCCAGTTCGCCGTGATAAAACTCTTGGGCGCCGAAACGGGCAAGACGTTCGAGGCTTCGTGCCAGCGCCGGTTGCGTGAAGCGTTCACCGATGGCGGGAATCCGGCCGTGTGGCGCGAACGTCGCGGCGAAGCCGGGCAGGGCGCGCAATTCATCGGCGCGCAGGCTTTGCCAGAAATGCTGCGACGGCGTCACGGGGAAACCCTCGCGGGCGTATTCGATCGCGCGCGCGAAAAGTGTCGCCCATGTTTGCTGGCCGCCCCAGACTGTGCGGCTGATCTCGTCGGCCTGTGACCAGGTGTCGACGGTGGCGGCAGTGGTGAGCGCGGCCGCCGCGCCACGTAGCGGAATGGCGCCGTCGAACGTGGGCAATTGCGCCGCGGCCTGACCGATGCCCGATAACGTGCGCAATGTCCCGTGCCGGTCGGCGATCACCCAGAACGCGTCGCCGCCCAGGCCGGTGAAGTGCGGATACGTCACGCACAACGCCGCGCCGATCGCTATCGCGGCTTCGATCGCGTTGCCGCCCGCGCGCAACACGTCGCGGCCGGCAACGCTCGCTAACGCATGCGGACTGGTGACCATGCCACCGGTCGAGACGGCGAGTCGGGTGTCGTGCAATGGCTACTCCGCAGCGGGAGACGGGTCGTGAGCGCACCCGTCGGAGTACGGAGTATAAATTCGCGCGCCGTGCAGACAATAATCGGCACGACGCGTTGCTGCGTGAAGCGTCCCGCGTCGTTACTGGATAACAATGTTCGAAGGTGAAACCGCGAAGAAGACATTGCCGATGCAACTCACCCTGACGCGACCTTTAGCGGTCCGCTCGCTCACGCGCGGCAGCATGACGGACGCGCTGCCGGTGTTCGGCACGGCGGCGGCCAGCGGGCGCGGCAGATAGGTGTACCCGCCATCCAGCGACAGATCGATACGCACCTGGGCGCACGAGATCGGCGCCTGGTCGGTGCTTGCGACGTCCCAGCCGATCGATTGGACGGAGCCGCCGGATAAGGTCGCGGAACGTCCCGGCAGGGTCACGGCAAAAGGACGCGCGGTCTTCAGCACATTGAGCGTGACATCCGAGCTGGCGGTAGTGTCCTGGGCGGTATCGCGCGCCGTCAACCGGAACGTCAGTGTGCGGTTCGTGGCGGGGTAAGCCTCTCCCTTGCCCAACGGCTCGTCACCGAGGACCGCCGCGAGGCGCGGGAACACGCGCTCGCCGCTGGTATTAGGGAGGTAGGAACGGAACAGCGGACCCACGCCGTCGTCTTTGAGTACGATGCCTTGCACCGGGCCCGCATCGAACTGTTCCCAGCCATACGTCATCGTTGCGCGTGTGCTTCCGGTTGCGTACCCGCTCAGCACGAACGGGGTACCCGAGGGAATCGTCAGCGTGTCGAGACCGCCCGCCGACAGACTGAGCGGCTCGATGGTCGGCGCGCTGCCCCGATTGAGACTTTTAACCGCGCAGTCGCCGCCTTTCGATGAAATCCAGGCATTCACCTGAGCCTGACTGACGGCATGGAAGTACGGATCCGAGTGATCCTGCAGATTCTCCGCGGGCAGACACATGCCCGCGTATCCCATGATCGTGGAGCCGCTGCCGGGTTCGAGCGCCGAGCCCGGCAGCGTCGTTCTTCCGCCGCCGCAGCGGTTGAAGGTATGCCAGGCGCCGAATTGATGCCCCAACTCATGCGAGACGAAATCGACATAGAACGCATCTCCCACGGGATTAGTCCGTCCCGTTGTACCGGCCGCCTTATTGTTTTTACCGGGATCGTTGCGGCAGGTATTGCCGATACGTCCGACAACGCCGCCGCTAGCCGTGGTGACGACGTGCCCAAGATCGAAGCCGGACGCGCCGATGACACGGTCCAGATTCTCGACGTTGGCTAGCAATATATCGCCGCCTTTCAGGTAGGGGTCGTTGGCGGCCTTCGTATAAATAAGCTTGTCATTGTTGGGGACCAACGTGAGATGCACGTTGAAGTCCTGCTCGAATATTTCATTGACGCGGTTGATCATCAGGCTGATGGCCGCCAACCCGCCGGCCACCGTGCCGCCGAATTTGGCGGTATAGGCACTGGCCGCCGCAACGGCGATACGATAATCGCGCCGAATATTGCCGGTCGCGGTGCGCGACTGAGACGCGTCGCGGTTCGCGTCGGATAGTCGATGGTCGGAAGCGGAATCGGTGATGTGTTCATGAAATGGCTGATCCGAAGCAGGAAGCGAATGACGGCGGAAGCTCCAGTATTGTCCGCCGCGCGCCGGAGCGTTTTGCACCTTACCGCTCAGCGTTTCCACGGGCTGCACCAGCCAGGCGCCGTCCTTGTCGTACACCATGGCTTTCATGCCTTGCGGCGACATGTCGAGACGCACGGTGCGTCCTTCGCCGTCGCGGCCCTTCAGACTGCGGATTTCCGGATAGCGTTGGGCTAGCGCCGGCGGCACGGTTCCGGAATCGGACAGGACAAACTCGGAAAAACCGCCTTCAGGTAAAGGTAAAGACAATCGAACATCGGACGATTTAGATCGTGGCGTTATTTCTTCGGAATTTATCGGAATGGCCGCTAATTCTAATTTTAAGCTGGCGAAATCCAGGGTGAGAGTCCGTCGTTGTGCCGGATTTCCCGCTTCAATTCTTGATTTAAGCTTTTCGTTTCTCAGATTGTCTGAATCTTGCCAAAATACGCGCGTATCGGCTGCATTAGCGGTAGAGAGCAGAAAGGCACCGGTTAAAAGCAGGGCGTAATAAATGAAAACGCGTTTTAACGCTCGCGGCATAGGATTTCCCTCGCGATATTCCGATCCAGTAGGAGGCTCATTCGATCGGGATAGTGAATTGGATAAAGCAGTGGCTAACGGCCGAAATATAACTTCGGCCCCACGGGCGGCCTATGCGTCGCAACGGCGCACGGCCTGGCGCAAAGACTGGGCGAGGCGGCCCCGACTTGGTGAGCGCTGCACCATGAGTGCAGCTAGCTACGAGCGCCGCCATCACGCTCCGAGACCGGCGGCGTCGTCTCGCAACCCTTTCCAGGCAAGCCGCACAGGCTCTCCAGCGAAACCCGTACTGCGTTTGGCATAGCTCCTGCTTAGTTGAGTTCAAACTTGTATTCAAGATTGGACTCAAGGAAAACAGCGTGTCTATTCCACGACCTTTTACGGTTAGCAGCCTTTTCGACGGCTATGCCTCGGGCGTTCTCACGCCGTCGCAAGTCGTGGTGTCGGCGCTCGCTCGCATCGACGACATCGATCGGCCGGAAGTCTGGACGCTCCGTGTGCCGGGCGCCGACCTCATGGCCCGCGCCCGTGCGCTCGAAGTGGCTTATGAAGAGCAGGGCCGCGCCGTCTTCGAGCGCATGCCGCTGTTCGGCGTGCCGTTCGCGGTGAAGGACAACATCGACGTCGCCGGCCTGCCGACTACCGCCGCCTGCCCGGCGTTCAGCACGACGCCGGACGTATCGGCGTTCGCCGTGCAGCGTTTGCTCGACGCCGGCGCGATCCTGATCGGCAAGACCAATCTCGATCAGTTCGCCACCGGCCTCGTCGGCACGCGCTCGCCGTATGGCGCCGTGCGGCATACGGCGGATCCGTTGCGCGTGTCGGGGGGCTCGAGTTCGGGTTCGGCGGTCGCGGTGGCGGCGGGCTGCGTAGCTTTTTCGCTCGGCACGGATACCGCCGGGTCGGGGCGGGTGCCGGCTGGATTCAACGGACTCGTCGGGTTGAAGCCGTCGCTGGGACTGGTCAGCAAGCGCGGCGTGGTGCCGGCCTGCCGCAGCCTCGACACGATTTCCGTATTCGCGCACGACGTTGGCGACGCGTGGCGCGTGCTCGTCGAAATCGCGGCTTTCGATCCGCTCGACGGCTATTCGCGCAAGGTGCCGATGCAGGGTCTGTGGCACGCCGCCCCGCGGATCGGCGTGCCGGATTCGCTCGAATTCTATGGCGACGCCGCGGCAAGCGAGGCGTTTTCCGCTGCGCTCGATACGCTGTCGACGCATCTGTCTCTGAGTACCCAGCCGGTCGACTTCGAACCATTCAAAGCGGTTTCCGCGCTGCTCTACGACGGTCCGTGGGTCGCTGAGCGCCGTGCCGCGCTCGGGGCGTTTTTCGACACACATCGTGACGCGATCGATCCGGTCGTCGCGAAGGTGATCGGCCAGGCGGATCGGTTCAGCGCCGTCGACGCGTTCAACGGCCAGTACGCGCTCGTCGATCTGAAACGCCGCGCCGAAGCGCTGTTCGACACCTTCGACGTGCTGATCGTGCCGACCGCGCCGACCCATCCGTTGATCGCGGACGTCGCGGCCAATCCGGTCGAACTGAACAGCCAGCTCGGCTACTACACGAACTTCGTGAACCTGCTCGATCTGTGCGCGTTGGCCGTGCCGTGCCGGCGCCGTCACGACGGCTTGCCGGCCGGCGTCACGCTGATCGCGCCGAGCGGCGCGGATCGTCAGCTCGCGGAGCTGGCGGC
Source organism: Paraburkholderia bryophila (assembly GCF_013409255.1). Classification (NCBI taxonomy): domain Bacteria; kingdom Pseudomonadati; phylum Pseudomonadota; class Betaproteobacteria; order Burkholderiales; family Burkholderiaceae; genus Paraburkholderia; species Paraburkholderia bryophila. Next base: position 3,402,867 of record NZ_JACCAS010000002.1, on the reverse strand, counting down.
GCGGATCGAGGCGCTGTTCGCCGACGCAAACAGTGTTGCCGCTGGAATGAGCACCAGCGCCAGCGCAATCCCCCCTTTGCCGTTCCAGGAACCCACCGTCGCGCTCGCCGTGGTCGGCGCGCATCTGCGTGGACAGCCGCTGAACTGGCAGCTTCAGCAAGCCGGCGCGCGCTTCGTCGAAGCCACCACGACGACGCCCGATTACCGCCTCTACGCGTTGGCCAACACCCAACCGCCCAAGCCCGGCCTGGTCCGCACGGACGCAGCCCACCCAGGTGCACCGATTGCCGTCGAAGTCTGGCAGATCCCACTGCGCACCTTCGGCCCATTCGTCGCCGACGTGCCCGCGCCGCTCGGCATCGGCACGCTGCAACTCGCGAGCGGTCGCGCGGTGAAGGGCTTTATCTGCGAACCGTCGGCTGTGAGCGACACCAGCGGCGCGCTCGACATCACCGTGTTCGGCGGCTGGCTCGCCTGGCTCGACCGCGCCACCGCCGATCGCGCCGAGCCGCCCGACAACCCGCACGACAATCCGCGCGCCGGCGTTCAGCCGAACCCGCAAACCAACGCTCTCTAACCCTCGATCAGGAATTGGACACCATGACCAGCCGCCGCCATTTCATCACCAGCGCCAGCATGCTGACGCTCGGCAATATCCTGCCGTTCCAGTCGGTGTTTGCCGCGCCGAAGACCACCGTCGGCGTGATCTACGTCGGCGCGCGCGGCGACTACGGTTACAACCAGGCGCAGGCGCAAGCCGCCGCCGTGATCAAGAAGATGCCCGATGTGAAGGTGGTCGAGGAAGAGAACGTGCCGGAAACCATCGCCGTGCAAAAAACCATGGAAGCGATGATCGAACAGGACGGCGCAACGCTGATCTTCGCGACCTCGTTCGGTTACTTCGACCCACACGTGCTGAAGATGGCGGCGAAGTATCCGAAGGTGCGTTTCGCGCATTGCGGCGGTTTGTGGAAGCAGGGCAACCCGCCGAACATCACCAGCTACTTCGGTTATATCGACGAATGCCAGTACCTGAACGGCGTGGTCGCGGGTCATATGACGAAGAGCAAAAAGCTCGGCTTCGTGGCCGCCAAGCCGATTCCGCAGGTGCTGCGCAACATCAATTCGTTCACGCTCGGCGCGCAGTCGGTCGATCCGTCGATCACCACCCAGGTGATCTTCACCGGCGACTGGTCGATGCCGGTCAAGGAAGCCGAGGCCACCAACAGTCTGGTCGATCAGGGTTGCGACGTGGTGACCTGCCACGTCGACGGCCCGAAGGTCGTGGTCGAGACCGCGGAGAAGCGCGGCGCGATGAGTTGCGGCTATCACGCGAGCCAGGCGGCGCTCGCGCCGAAGGGTTATCTGACCGGTGCCGAGTGGGACTGGGCGACGCCGTACAGGCAACTGGTGACGGGCGCGCAGGCCGGCACGCCGCAACCCAACGTGCTGCGCGGCGGCCTGAAGGAAGGTTTCGTGAAGATGTCGCCGTATGGCGCGAAGGTCAGCGCGGCGGCCAAGCAGAATGCCGATGCGATCAGAACCAGCATGGTGGCAGGCAACTTCGTGATCTTCAAAGGCCCGATGAAAGACAACAAGGGCGGCATGGCGATCGCCTCGGGCGCGAGCCACGGGCAGACCGACTACACGCTCGAGAGCATGAACTATCTGGTCGCGGGCGTCGTCGGTCAGATCTGATCGCGGCGCTGTGCGCGACACGTTTTTGCTTGACGAGTTTGTCTGAATCCAGGAGCCGTGATGCGTGCCCATCCCCCCAATCCCTTCGCCGCGAGAGCGCTGCTGTCGCTCCTGCCCGCGCTGCCGACCGTGTTGGCGGTGCTCGGCACCTTGCTGCTGTTTTCGTTGTTCCTGCTGGTGCAAGGACAGCCCGCGCCCGATGCAATCGGTTTGATCTTCGAAGGCGCGTTCGGTTCGTCGTTCGCGTGGCAAAGCACCTTGCTGCGCGCCGCGCCGCTGATGCTGACCGCGTTGTGCGTGGCCTTGCCGGCACAGGTCGGGCTGATCGTGATCGGCGGCGAAGGGGCGCTCGCGCTCGGTGGTCTGGGCGCGGCGATCGTCCCGCAACTGCTGCCGCACAACACGCCCTGGCTGATCGCCACACCGCTGATGGCGCTCGCCGGCATGCTGGCCGGCGGCGTCTGGATCGGCGCGGTCGGGGCGTTGCGGCAGTGGCGCGGCGTCAACGAGACGATCAGCAGCCTGCTGATGTCGTATATCGCGATCGCCGTGTTCAAGCATCTGGTGGAAGGGCCGTTGCGCGATCCCGCAAGCCTGAACAAACCGTCGACGCTGCCGGTGCCCGACGCGCTGATGATCGGCTCGATCCCGGGACTTGACACGCATTGGGGCTTGTTTTGGGGCGTGGTGGCGTGTCTCGCCGCGTGGGTCTTCGTGAAATTCAGCACGCAAGGTTTCGCGATGCGCGTGGTGGGCGGCAGCCATCGCGCCGCGCGGCTGGTCGGCCTGCCCGTCAACCTGCTGGCGCTCGGCGCCTGCGTGCTCGGCGGCGCGGCGGCCGGCCTCGGCGGCATGTTCGAGGTCGCGGCGGTGCAGGGCAGCGCAAATGCGTCGCTGCTCGCGGGCTACGGTTACGCGGGCATCCTCGTGGCCTTCGCCGCGCGCCAGAATCCGCTCGCCATCATTGCGTGCGCGCTGATGATCGGCGGCATCGAAGCGAGCGGCAGCCTGCTGCAACGGCATCTCGATCTGCCCGACGCCACCACGCTGGTGCTGCAAGGCCTGCTGTTCGCCAACCTGCTTGCATGGGAAGCGCTCGGCGGCCGGATTGCCGCGTGGCGCGTGAAATTGCAGGCCGCCGCGCGTACCGAACCTGCCGTGCAACTGGAGCAGACCCATGCCTGATATGCACTCGCCCATCGTGATCCTGTTGCTGTCGCTGTTCGCCGGCGCGATCCGCGTCAGCACGCCGTATCTGTTCGTCAGTCTCGGCGAGTGTCTGACCGAGAAAGGCGGGCGCGTGAATCTCGGCCTCGAAGGCATTCTCGTCTCCGGCGCGATGAGCGGTTACGCCGCCGCGTTTCTGAGCGGCTCGCCGTGGGTGGGCGTACTCGCCGCCGGTCTGGTCGGCTTGCTGCTCGGCTGCCTGCACGGTCTCGTGTGCTCGCTGCCGCGCGTCTCCGACATTGCGTTCGGCATCGCGTTGATGCTGCTCGGCACCGGACTCGCGTTCTATCTCGGCAAACCCTTCATCGAACCGCAAGCGCCGATGCTGCCGTTTATCGATCTCGGCGCATGGTCGTCGTCGCCGCAACTGCATAACGCGCTGCATCTGAATCTGCTGTTCGTGATCGGTGTGGCGCTGGCTTTCGTTCTGCAATGGGGGCTGCGCAATACACGTTGGGGGATGGTGCTGCGGCTGGTCGGCGATCACGCCGAAACCGCGCGCGCGATGGGCTATCCGCTCACCCGCGTACGCATCGCCGCGACGGCGGTGGGCGGTGTATTCGCGGGAGTCGGCGGGGCGTATCTGTCGCTGGTGTACCCGGGTAGCTGGAACGAGGGGCTCTCCAGCGGACAAGGATTGATGGCCGTCGCGCTGGTGATTTTCGCGCGCTGGCAACCGTTGCGCTGTCTATGGGCCGCGTTGCTGTTCGGTGCGGCCGGCGCGCTCGGGCCCGCGTTGCAGGCGGTCGGCGTGACCAGTGGCTATTACCTGTTCAACGCCGCGCCGTATGTGCTGACGCTCGCGATCATGATCGTCAATTGCCGTCCGGATCGCACGCTCGCGGGCGCGCCCGGCGAACTCAGCCTGACCCGCTGACGTTTTCACCGCCGACATGTTCACGCCGCTCCAGACGCTGTTGCTGCTTTCGCCGCGAAGCCCTCCGCCAACGGGGTTGCCTTCAGCGAAAACGACGCAGACGACGCAAACGAACCCAACCCAGGACATCCCGACCATGACCCGATTCATCGAAGCCAAGCCGTACCCGTGGCCTTACGACGGCAACCTGCGCCCGGACAACACGGCGCTCGTGATCATCGACATGCAGACGGATTTCTGCGGCCACGGCGGCTATGTCGACAAGATGGGTTACGACCTGTCGCTCACGCGCGCGCCGATCGAGCCGATCAACCGCGTGCTGAAGACGATGCGCGAGCAGGGCTTCACGATCATCCATACGCGTGAAGGGCACCGCCCCGATCTGTCCGACCTGCCCGTCAACAAGCGCTGGCGCAGCCGCCGCGCGGGCACCGACGGCGTGGGTATCGGCGACGACGGTCCGTGCGGCAGGATCCTCGTGCGCGGCGAACCGGGCTGGGAGATCATCGACGAGCTGAAGCCGCTCGCGGGCGAAATCGTGATCGACAAACCGGGCAAGGGCTCGTTCTGCGCGACCGATCTCGAACTGATCCTGCGCACGCGCGGCATCGCGAATCTGATTCTGACCGGCATCACGACCGACGTCTGCGTTCACACGACCATGCGCGAAGCCAACGACCGCGGCTTCGAATGCACGCTGCTGGCCGACTGCTGCGGCGCGACCGATCCCGGCAATCACGCCGCCGCCTTGCACATGATCACGATGCAAGGCGGCGTATTCGGCACGGTCTCGAACTCGACCGCGCTGCTCCAGACCTTGGGTGGCTGATCATGGCAACGGCACAGCGGCAAGCGCTCGGCGTGGAAGTGATGAACGCGGGCAAATCGTTCGGCGCATTCCGCGCGCTGGACGGCGTCTCGCTCAAGGTCAAAGCCGGCACGATCCACGCGCTGCTCGGCGAAAACGGCGCGGGTAAGAGCACCCTCGTCAAGGGGCTGGTCGGCTACGGCCTGCTCGACGACGGGCAGATCGCCGCCGACGACCGCGAGGTCCACATCCATTCGCCGCGCGATGCGCAGGCGCTCGGCATCGGCATGGTGTATCAGCATTTCACGCTGGCTAGCGGACTGTCGGTCGAAGAAAACCTGCTGCTCGCGCGCGGACAGATGCCGTGGAAAATCGACTGGAAAGCGGAACGCGCCGCGCTCGCCGCGTTCATGCAGCGCATGCCGTTCCGTCTGCCGCTCGACGCGCCGGTCGCCGTGCTGGCGGCCGGCGAAAAGCAGAAGCTCGAAATTCTCAAGCAACTTTATCTGCAGCAGCGGTTTCTGATCCTCGACGAACCGACCTCGGTGTTGACGCCGCAGGAAGCCGATGAGGTGCTGGGCCTGATGCGCGCGTTGACCACGCGCGGCGAGTTGACGGTGCTGATGATCACGCACAAGTTTCGTGAGGTGATGGCCTATGCGGACGACGTCACGGTGTTGCGCAAGGGCCGGCAAGTCGGCACGAGCGCGGTCGCGGACACGAGCCGCGACCAGCTCGCGGCGTGGATGATGGGCACGGCGACGACTGCGACCACCCCGACAGCAACACCCGCCGCCGTGCTCGCCGCCGTCAAGGTAGAACGTCTGCCGCGCAAACCAGTCGACGAATCCGCTACCGTGCGTCTCGCACTGCGCGACGTATCGGTGGAAGACGATCGCGGCCACACCGCGGTGAAGCACGCCACGCTGTCGGTCCGTGCGGGCGAAATTCTCGGACTCGCGGGTGTGTCCGGCAACGGCCAGAAGGAACTGGTGGAAGCGCTGGTCGGCCAGCGCCGCGTCAAAACCGGCGACATGTGGATTGCCGGCAAGCCGTACCACGCGACCCGGGCCGAGATGACCCAGCGACGCGTGTTCGCGATCCCCGAAGAACCGCTGAAAAACGCCTGCGTCGGCGCGATGAGCATCGCGCAGAATCTCGCGTTGCGCGACTTCGACCGCGAGCCGTTGCGGCGCGGCGGCTGGTGGCTCGACCGTCGCGCGTTGCGCGAGCGCGCGGCGCAGCGGATCGCGGAGTTCAACGTGCGGCCGCCGCTGCCCGAACGAGCGATCGGCACGCTGTCGGGCGGCAACGTGCAGCGCGCGGTGCTGGCGCGCGAACTCGGCCAGCCGGTGGACGTGTTGATCGTCGCGAACCCGGTTTTCGGGCTCGATTTCGCGTCGGTGGCCGATATTCATGCGCGTCTGATGGCCGCGCGCGATGCCGGCGCCGCCGTGCTGCTGGTGAGCGAAGACCTCGATGAATTGCTGGAACTGGCGGACCGCATCATGGTGATCGCCGAAGGCGAACTGGTGTTCGACACCCCGGCGGCGCACGCGGATCGTGCCGTGCTCGGCCAACACATGGCCGGGCATGGCGACACCCCGGCGCGGCACGCCGTGCCCGCGGAACACTACAAGGAAGTGATCGAATGACCGCCGCCACGACCTCGACGATCGACGCTCAACCCAGCCCGTTTTCCTTCGACGCCAAGTCCACCGCGCTCGTTGTAATCGACATGCAGCGCGATTTCATCGAGCCGGGCGGTTTCGGCGAATCGCTCGGCAACGACGTCTCGCTGCTCGCGGAAATCGTGCCGACCGTGGCCGCGCTGCTGGCCTTTGCACGCCGTCATGGCTGGCTGGTCGTGCATACGCGTGAAGCGCATGCCGCCGACCTGTCCGATTGCCCGCCGGCCAAACGCCTGCGCGGTGCGCCCAACATGCGTATCGGCGATGCCGGTCCGATGGGCCGCATTCTGATTCGCGGCGAACCCGGCAATGCGATCGTCGAGCCGCTCACGCCGCTGGCCGGCGAACTCGTGATCGACAAACCGGGCAAGGGCGCGTTCTACGCGACGCGCCTCGGAGAAGAACTCGCGCTGCGCGGCATCACGCACCTGGTGTTCGCCGGCGTGACCACCGAAGTGTGCGTGCAGACGTCGATGCGCGAAGCCAACGATCGCGGCTACGACAGCCTGCTGATCGAAGACGCGACCGCGAGCTATTTCCCCGCGTTCAAACAGGCGACGCTCGACATGGTGCGCTCGCAAGGCGGTATTGTCGGCTGGACCGCGCCGCTGTCTTCCTTGATGAAACTCGACGGGACTCACCCAGCATGGAAATAAATCAGCCCGATATCGTGGCGCAGGTGCAGGCGGCGTTTGCCGATTACGAGCGGGCGCTGATCGACCACGACATCGACGCGATGAACGCGCTGTTCTGGCACACGCCGCAGACAGTCCGCTACGGCATCGGCGAAATCCAGCACGGCGGGGCGGCGATTCGTGCGTGGCGCGAGCGCTGCGAGCCGGTGCCGACGTCGCGCACCTTGCATCGCACCGTGGTGACGACCTTCGGACGCGACTTCGCGACCGTCAGCACTGAATTCACCAGCGACGCGACACCGTTGCTCGGCCGCCAGATGCAGACGTGGGCGCGGCTTGGTCCCACTGAGGGCTGGAAAATCGTCGCCGCTCACGTGAGCCTGATCGGCGCGCTCGACCATGACGACACGATCGACCCGATAAGCGCGCGCTGAAACGCCGATAATAAGAAAAAAGGGACTTAGGCAAGATGAACGACGATCCGACGAATCTGCTCGAGACGCCCACTGGCGCGGGCACGCAGGACCCGCCCGCCGCGCCCGCTGCGGCGAGTTCGCCGGCCGCGGCCAATCCGCTTGCCGAACAGGTTTATCAGCAACTGAAAACCGACATCTTCAGTTTCCGGCTGTTTCCCGGCGACCGTTTTTCGGAAAACGGCATTGCGCAGCACTACGGCGTGTCGCGCACGCCGATGCGCGACGGCCTGTTCCGGCTGCAACGCGAAGGCTATCTGGAAGTCGGCTTCCGGCGCGGCTGGAAGGTCTCGCCGATCAACTTTGATCAGCTCGATCAGCTCTACGATCTACGCATCGTGCTGGAAGTGGCGGCCGTCGAACGGATCGGCGCGGGTGGCGACACCGCGCATGCGGTGCTGGAGGCGTTGAAGGCGGTGTGGTGTGTCGAACCCGCGCAGCGCGAGAGCGATCCGGTGAAAATGTTCGGCATGGACGAAAACTTTCACCGGCAACTGGTGGCCGCCACCGGCAACGCGGAGATGCTGCGCGTGCATAACGAAGTGACCGAACGGATTCGCATTGTGCGGCGACTGGATTTTCTGAAACCGCACCGCACCAGCGCCACCTACGACGAACATTCGACCATGCTGAACCTGATCGAACGCGGCCGGCTGACCGAAGCGATCATCCTGCTGCGCGCGCATATCACGCAGAGCAAGCTGGAGGTGCGCAAGATCACGCTGTCCATGCTGGCGGCCGCACGAGATAGCAAGTTGCCGTTCGTGTCCTGAACGGCCGCCGACTGTCGTACGAGAGTCACTCGTACGAAAACGCCCCGCCAAACTTCTCGATCCGCTCCAACGCCATGCCCGAACCACGCACCACGCAGGTGAGCGGCGCTTCGGCGACGAACGCGGGCAGGCCGGTTTCCTCGGCCAGCAGCCGGTCGAGGTCACGCAGCAACGCACCGCCGCCCGCCAGCGTGATGCCGCGTTCGGCGATGTCGGCGCCCAGTTCCGGCGGTGTATTCTCCAGCGCGATCTTCACGGCGGAGACGATCTGATTGAGCGGGTCGGTGAGCGCTTCGAGAATCTCGTTGCTCGATACCGTGAAGCTGCGCGGAATGCCTTCCGACATATTGCGGCCCTTGACCTCCATCTCCCGGACTTCGGAGCCCGGAAACGCGGAGCCGATTTCCTTCTTGATCGCTTCGGCGGTTTGCTCGCCGATCAGCATGCCGTAGTTGCGACGAATGTAGTTGACGATCGCGTCGTCGAACTTGTCGCCGCCCACCCGCACCGAGCCTTTGTACACAATGCCGCCGAGCGAGATCACACCCACTTCGGTGGTGCCGCCGCCAATGTCCACGACCATCGACCCGGTCGCTTCCGACACCGGCAGCCCGGCGCCGGTTGCGGCGGCCATCGGCTCCTCGATCAGATAGACCTGTGAGGCGCCCGCGCTGTGCGCGGCTTCCTTGATCGCGCGCCGCTCCACCTGGGTCGAACCGCACGGCACGCAGATGATGATGCGTGGCGACGGCGCGAACATGCGCGTCTCGTGCGCCATCTGGATGAAGCGCTTGATCATCTGCTGCGTGATGTTGAAGTCGGCGATCACGCCGTCTTTCATCGGGCGGATCGCCTCGATGTTGCCCGGCACTTTGCCGAGCATCTGTTTTGCTTCTTTGCCGACGGCCAGAATGATCTTCTTGCCGTTCGGACCGCCCTCCTGGCGAATCGACACCACCGAGGGTTCGTCCAGCACGATGCCCTTGCCGCGCATGTAAATCAGGGTGTTCGACGTGCCGAGGTCGATAGCCAGGTCATTGGAAAAATAGCCGCGCAGAAAACCGAACATGCAGATACCTGTCTCTTGGATGCCGGGCGCATGAGCGCCGCTTGGGGATGCCGCCCGGAGGCGGCAGGGGACCAGATGACGGTCGAAAGAGGGTGAAGAATAACAGTTTCGCGGCGCGGACTACTTCGGTGGGCGTGGCCGCAGCGAGTTGTCGGCCTGCCACCGGACGCGCTCGCAGTTGTTTTTGACGCGCGTGGCGAATTCGGCCGGCGAGTTTAGTTGCAGCGCGCGCAACTGCAGCGCGTCGCGCTCGCCGCGCCGCCAGCCGTTCTGCCAGCGGGTATCGAAGTCGCTCGCTTCGGTGAGGATCTTGCTGAGTTTTTCCTTGTATTGCGCGATGTCTTCCGGCGACGCGCCGCAGAAGTCCTGCATAAATCGCGCGCGCTGGCCGGCGACTTCGGTGCTGGCGTTGGCGCCTTCTTCGCTCGCCAGCACGGGCGGTGGGGTCAGCGACATGATTAGCATGAGCAGCACGGAGGCCGCCGCGCCCAGAGACCGATAGCAAAAACGCCTGTTATTCATGATTGCCTCCTCGTGGCGAGCCTTCGGCGCAAAGAATAACGCACCTGCGACGCACCTGTGACTCAACTGCGGTTCCTGCGCGGCGCTTGTTCGGCGTCACTGAAAGGTTTTGAAATGTCGCGTTGCGGTACTGTAATGTTCGGCACCGCACACACGCGAATAATGCGCCGGCGCATGCTTTCCGAATCCGTTTTCACCCATGCCGGCGATGCTTCGTGTCCGCGACGTACCTGCGCGCGCGTCAGCACGTCCGGCTTTCCGGGAGCCAATGTGGACGCGATTACGCAGACCGAGCAGAGCACTCAAAGTACCTCGAACACCCCGAGCACGCGGCATTACGACATCATCAGCGACGAAGACGATTTTCGCGCATTGCAGCCGGAATGGGATGCGCTCTGGTTGAAGGCGCACGGTTATTACTACCAGTCGTTCAACTTTTGCTGGCTCGCATGGAAACACGTGACGAAGCCGCATGGCCGCGGGCTCAAATGCATCGTGTGTCGCGAAGCCGGGCAACTGGTGATGATCTGGCCGCTCGAAACGGTGAAGCGCGTGCTGTGGACCTACCTGGTGCCGCTCGGCCCCGAAGGCGGCGACTACACGAGCGTCCTCGTCGAGAACGACGCGGCGACGGCGGCCCGGGTGGAGGGCGCCTGGGACACGGCTCGGCGGCGCTGCGGCGCCGACTTCATTCACCTGCCGTATGTGCGCAACACGCTCGATCTGCACCGGTTGGTGACACAGGAACGTCATGTGCTGTTCGCCGAAGCGCATAACGCGTCGGCGGCGAAACTGCGCGGCCAGGGGACGTGGGACGAGTATTGCAGTTCGCTCGGCACGCTGTTCGGCAAACGGCCCGGCACCTTCGCGAACCGGCTGTCGAAGGAAGGCGAAGTGGCCGTGCGCGTGATGGATCCGTCCGAGGAAAGCGAGACTGCGGCGATCATCGAATGGATGTTCAACTGCAAGCGCAGCTGGAGCGACCGGGTCGGCAAACGCAGCGTGTGGCTCGACTCGCCGGAGTTCGAGCGTTTTCTCGGCAAGCTGATTTATTCGGCCGACGTGCCTTCGATGGCGCGCCTGATCGTGGTCACGCTGGACGAAGCGCCGGTGGCCGAGATTATCGTCAGTCTGGGCAACCCGTGGGCCAGCGCGATTTTCGCGGGCTACGACCCGTACTTCGGCAAATGCTGTCCCGGCTTGATCGCGGTCGAGCAATGCGTCAAGTGGGCCTTCGATAACGGTTACGACCTCGACTTCGGCGTCGGTGTCGAGCGCTTCAAATCGTACTGGTCGCGCGACGAGGCGAGCACCGCGTAGACCGTGCAGATCGTCAATTCGACGTGGGGACTGCTGGCCGTGCGGGCGCGGCGCGGTGCGAGGAGCGTGGCCGAGCGGGTGAAGGCATTGCGGCACGGCAGCACGCCGGCGCCAGAGGCGGATGGCGGCGCCGCGGTCCGGGCCGGCGAAACGTGATGAACCGTGCCGCGGCGGACCGTTGAGGACCGTTGTGGACCGTCGTGAAAACTTCTTGCTGCAAATCAACCACTGCGGCTCAAACAGGCCGATGATAATCGTTCGACGTCGACTCACCGGCTCGCGGACACCCTCCGCGCCGGGCCTCGCGTGCCTCGGCCCAGGAGGACATCATGGTCAGTGGCGAATCCAGAATCGTTTGCGCGGTGGTAGCGGTGTTCACGGCATTGGCGGGGATCGGCGCGGCGATCCGCGGCCTGCTGGACGACAGCCCCGGTTTCATTCACTACGGCGCGGCGGCGTTGGTGATCGGCGTGATCGGTTTCGTCGCGCTGCTGATTCCGACGCCTCACGACAGCGCTTAAGCCTGAGCGCCTGCGCGTTGCCATACCGCCGTGCTGTTGCTCGGTTCCTCTGTTGCGCCGTGGTGGTTACACGCGGCGCAGACCGTCCATGTCGAGGATCCGGATCTGTTTGCCGTGCGTGTCGACCAGACCGTCTTTCTGGAATTTCGACAACATCCGGCTGACGGTTTCGAGCTTCATGCCGAGATAGCTGCCGATCTCCTCGCGCGTCATGCGCAGATGGAATTCGGCCGGCGAGTAGCCGCGCTTCTGCAGCTTGCCCGACAGGTTCAGCAGGAACGTCGCGACGCGCTGCTCGGCGGACATCGTGCCGAGCAGCATCATCAGCGTCGCCTCGCGCACAATCTCGCCGCCCATCATGCGATGCACGTGCTGCTGCACGACCTTGACGTCGCGGCACATAGCCTCGAGCAGATGGAACGGGATGATGCAAACCTGACTATCTTCGATCGCGACCGCGTCGCAACTATGGTGGCCTGAGCAGACACCGTCGAGGCCGAGCATGTCGCCGGCCTGATGAAAGCCCGTGACCTGCTCGCGGCCGTCGCGATGCATCACGATGGTCTTGAACGAGCCCGCGCGAACCGCGTAGAGACTCTGGAACGAGTCGCCGGTGCGGAACAACGTCTCGCCATTGCGGATGGTGCGCGACGGGCAGATCAACGCTTCAATGCGCTCGGCCTCGGCGCTCGTCAAACCTTCGGGCATGCAGAAGGAATGCATCGCGCAACTCGAACAGGGCACGCCGGCGCGTTTCGCGTCGGGGGCGGCGAGCCCGGCCTGTTTCGCTTGCGGCGACATGACGGCGCCCGTTAAAGCCGAAATCGACACGATCGGCACGGCAGCCGCGGTCGGCGTTAGCGGCCGGGTTTCAAGGTAGTCGGCAACATCAGACATGGTGTGCTCCCAGATGATAGAGATCCCGTGCGGAATGCGCGTGGGCAAGTCGCTTGATGGTGTGACAGGCAAGATCGAATTCGCTCGTCTTGTCGAAGAAGTAGCGCGCGCCGTTCGTCAGGCAGGCTTGCCGGAACCACGCGCCGGAATGGTTCGTCAGCACCATCGCGACGACCGGCGAGTTGCGCTGTGCGAGGTGCTGCAACAACTCCAGACCGGTGCCGCCCGCGAGGCGCAGATCGAGCACCACGACGTCGGCGGCACTCGCGCCGATCGCCGCGAGCGCGGCTTCCGGTTCCTCGGCTTCACCGACGATTTCGACCCCTTCGATCGCACCCAGACGAGCCGCCATGCGCGCCCGAATGGCCAGCGCATCCTCGACGAGGAACACGCGCAATGCGTGTTGTGACGGGCTTGAGTTCATGGCTGGAAGTATCGGGCGCGCTATCTCAAAAAGAAATCGGCGCTGAACGAACTTCAGGTAGGCGAGGAGGAAGTCGTGTAGGGAATTTCCTACACGAAGGTGTTGCAGTTAGAAGAACAGCGGGGGCGTGACCGATGCGCGACGCGTCAAATCTCGTCGTCGTCACCGAGCAGTTTGTGGCGCAGCGCGTAGCGCACCAGCGCCGCTTCGTGCGGCATCTGCATTTTCTCGAAGATGCGCGTCTTGTACGTGCTGACCGTCTTGCTGCTGACGCACAGTTCGCCGGCAATCTCGGTGAGCGTCTGGCCGGCGGCGATGCGGCGGAACACATCGAATTCGCGATCCGACAGCCGTTGATGCGGCAACGTGTCGGCCGGCTCGTTGAGGCTCTGCGCGAAACGCTCGGCCATCGCGAGGCTCACGTAGACGCCGCCGGACGCTACTTTGGAGACCGCCGCGACCAGTTCCGCACTGGCGCTTTCCTTGGTCAGATAGCCCGACGCGCCCGCCTTGAATGCGCGCACCGCGTATTGCTGCTCGGCATGCATGGTCAGCACGAGAATCCGCAGCGCCGGCATTTCCTCCTTGATCTGTTTGATCAGCTCGACGCCGTTGCGACCGGGCATCGACAGATCGAGCACGAGCACCTCGGCGGCTTGCGAGCGGACCAGCGCGATCGCGCTCGCGCCGTCGTTGGCCTCGCCGACCACTTCGAAGCCGTTGGCGTTGCGCAGGATATGCCGCAGACCGTCGCGCACCAGCGCGTGATCGTCGGCTATCAGCACTCGAATCATGTTTGCATCTCCTGCTGTTGCACGGCCGTGGCCGGGAAACGCACCGTCAGCGCGAAACCCTGGCCGTTGATCGTGTGAATGTCGACGGTGCCGCCCAGCATGTGCGCGCGTTCGCGTATGCCGAGCAAGCCGAATGATTTTTCGGTGGGCGCGGTGGAGCGGCTCGCGCCGTGGCCATTGTCCGCGATCCGCACAATGCAGGTGTCCGCGTCCAGCCGCACGGTGAGCGTGACGAGCGTGGCCTCCGCGTGACGCGCGACGTTGGTCAGCGCCTCTTGCACGATACGAAACAGCGTGGTCGCGCCGGCCGGTGTGAAATTCGCGTCGCCGACCTCGACGTCGCGATCCACGTCGATCCCGTAGCGGTTCGTGAAGTCGTTGGCGAGCCATTCGATCGCCGGAATCAGGCCGAGGTCGTCGAGCATGACCGGCCGCAGGTCGGCGGCGATCCGCCGCACCGACGCGACCGTCGCATCGATCAGCCGGCGCATGCCGCCGAGCTGTTGCAGCACCTCGGGGGCGGCGCGGGTGTCGAGCGCCTGCTCGACCGACGAGAGGTCCATTTTCAGCGCGGTCAATTGCTGGCCGAGGTCGTCATGCAATTCACGGGCGATGCGGGTCTTCTCTTCCTCGCGCACCTTTTGCAGATTGGCCGACAGCTCGCGCAGTTCCTCGCGCGATTTGCGTTGCGCGCTTTCCGCCTGGAAGCGCTCGGTGATGTCGCGCAGCATCACCGTGTAGAGCTTGCTGTCGCCGTCGCGCACCTGCGAGATCGACGCCTCGATCGGAAACTCCTCGCCGTTGCTTCTCAGGCCGAACAGCACGCGCTGCTGCTTGCCCATTTGCCGCTCGGAGACACCGGTGACGCCGAACTGGGCAACATGCCGGTCATGGCCCGCACGAAACCGCTCGGGGATGAAGCGAGCCAGCGACGCGCCGATCGCCTCGTGCGCGCTGCAACCGAAAACATGCTCGGCCATGGGATTGAAGATGACGATGTTCTGGCGTTCGTCGACGGTGATGATGGCTTCCATCGACGAACGGATGATGCCCATCATGCGCGCTTCGTTCAGGCTCGACTGGTCGAGCGCCTCGTTGGTCGCGCTGGAGCCGCCGTGTTGCAGGGCGAGGACGAACGCAAGGGCGCAGAGCAGGCAGGCTGCGATCACATACGCGGCCAGCAGGGTGTGAGCGGCTGCGGGGGTGTCGCCGGCGAAACTTGCAACGGCCCACTGCCACGCAGTAAAGGCAATGGCGAGCGCGACCGCGAGGGTTGTCGCCGCGATCAAGGCGGGGCGGCGCAACCGCCGGGTGGTCGGTGCGCGCGTCGGCGCAGACGAAAGCGATTTTGCTTCAAGGGGCGTTTTACCGCGACAGGGCATGAACGCCTCCTGGAGTGAAGAGCGATCCGCAACGCGAGCCGATATCAGCGCGCGGCGGATCAGGAACGGCGCGATATCTCGACGGACGAGCGCGGCCAGCAATCGGTAATCGACAATCAGCGAGTAAAGCAGCGAGTAATGCAGCGATGGCCGCGCGGCGCCTCCTCATGGAAGCCCCGCGCCATACCCGCTCCGCGCATTTTCCGCGATTTACGAGATTCGTACCAGTGCGGCCGGCATGACAACCCGGCTCGCCGGCTCAATGCGACAGCAGCACCGGCAAGGTCATCGACTGCATCACGGTGCGGGTCGCGCCGCCCAGCACCAGTTCCTGCCAGCGCGTACGGCCATAACCGCCCATCACCAGCAGGTCCGCGCCGAGTCCGGCCGCTTCCGACAGCAGCGTATCGCCGATGGACGCCTCCGAATCGACCGTAACGTCGCGGGTCTCGACATGGACGCCATGCCGGGCGATTGCCATGGCGATGCCGGCCGCCGGAATCCGCGCAGTCGGATCGCGATGCGCGCGGTTCACCGCCACGACCGTGACACGCGCGGCCGAGCGCATGAACGGCAGCGCGTCGTGGACCGCGCGGGCGGCTTCGCGGCTGCCGTCCCAGCCGACCATGACGTGTGTCCCGGCCGACTCGACGCTGCCCGCGTAGGGCACCAGCAGCACCGGCCGGCCGGCGGACAGCACGAGGTTGGCCGCGAAATTGTCGCCGACGTACGCCTCCGAATCTTGCGGATCGTCCTGACCGGCAATGATCAGGTCCGCGCAACGGCCCAGTTGCGGCATGGCGAGCGTGGCCGCCTCACGGGTGGCGAGCCACTCGCCCGGCACCTGGGCGCGCTTCAGTTCGGCATGAAAGAGCCGTTCGAGCGCGCCGCGCCGCTCGGCACGCAACTGCTCGTGCGCCTCGAAGTAGCCGGACGCGCCTGACATCACGTCGAGCGAACGCGGATTCGGCGTGTACAGCGCAAACACGCCGGTCAGATGCGCGCCGAACTGCCTGGCGAGGGTGATAGCGAGTTCGAGACGCGGATGCGCACGCAGACTCGTATCCAGATGAACGACGAGGGTCCTGTAGCTCATGGCAATGCTCCGATGGTGAACGAACGACGCGCGAACGTGTGCCCTGAGTCTATGAGCGCGAGGCCGCGCGGCGTTGATTCAGATCACGCTCTTTACCCTCTTTACGTCCGGTCCCGCAGCGACGAGAACGCCTGATGCACGACCCGTGGATCGTGCAGACCCTTGTAGACCGCCGGCGCCGCACGATCGAGATCGAGCAACGCATAAGCGGCGTTCTGCGCCGAGCGCACCGAATACTCCACCGTGAACACCACGTCGTCGGGCAACTCGCAGAACTGCCCGATGAAGGCGAGATTGCGCCAGCCTTCCGGCGTCACGGCCGGCCGGTCGCCATGTTTGCGCGGCAGAAACTGACTCGTGATGAACGGCATCATGCATGGAATGCAATTGGCGTGATCGAGGATCCGCGCGGCTTCGGCTTCGATCTGCAGATGACCGAGCATCTCCGTCAGGATTTCGCGGCCGGTGCAGGCATGCATCGGTTTGCCGACGAAATCGCCCGGCTCGTCGACGCGCAGCCCATAGCCCCACAACACCTGCACGTCGGCCGGCTGGCCGATGAAATGCGGCTGATGCGGCAACACGATCGAGGCCAGCCAGCTCGATTCCGGAAACGTGATCAGGCCGCCTTCACCGGGCACGTTGCCGGTCAGATCGCGGATCAGCCGGAACAGCGTCGGATCGCGCAGCGTCACGGTGAAAGAGAGCCATTTCGACGCATCGGTGTGGTCGGCGAACACGCTCGGATGGCCGAACTCGGGCCGGCCCGCGGCAATGTTTTTCCACAGACGCCAGGCGCCGGTACTGTCGACGGTGTTCAACGGCGCGGGACGATCCATGCCGCCGAGACTCGACGCCGCGGTCATCGAACCGAGCGTGACGATCACCTTGTCGGCGGGGCCGACCGGCAACTCGAAGCGCCGCTGCGCGGTTTCACAGACCAGCCCGCGCACGCGATTGAGCGTGTCCGTCTCGTCGACCAGCAGATCGGTCACGCAGGTGTCCGCTTCGAAGACCACGCCGTGATCGTCGAGCCAGCGGCGCAGCGGCAGCACCATCGAATCGTACTGGTTGTAGACCGTGCGCATGATGCCGTGCAACTGGTTGAAGCCCGCCGACATATGCGCGAAACGCAGCAGATAGCGGCGGAATTCGACCGCGCTATGCCACGGCTGGAATGCGAAGGTCGTGCACCACATCAGCCAGAAATTGGTCTCGAAGAACGACGCATCGAAGTGGTCGGCGATCCGGCTGTCGGCAAGCATCCCTTCCGGTTCGATCGACAGACGGCCCAGCGTAAGCAGATGTTTTTCGTCGAGGCCGTACGCGGGCGCGGCTTCGCGCCGGCCGTTCCTGACGAGCCGCGAGGTCGACGAGGTGCGGATCGTCTCGTTCCAGTCGAAGATTTCCTGGGTGACGCTCTTGCTGTCGTCGAGCGTGGGGATCGACGAGAACAGATCGTAGGTGCACAGATACTTGCTTTCGAGCATGCGCCCGCCGCGCACCACGTAACCGCTTTGCGCCGTGCCCGCGCCGTCCAGGCTGCCGCCGGGTTTGTCGAGCGCTTCCAGAATCGTGATGTTGCGGCCGCGTACGCGTCCGTCGCGAATCAGGAAGGCCGCGGCCGCCATCGCGGCGATGCCGCCGCCGACCAGATAGAACTGGCCGTCCGCCGCGTCGGCGAGTCGGTCGGTAGCGAGGTCGGCATGGCGAGTTGCGGCGTGAAGCGGATCAGTTTTTTGCACGAGTGAGGTCCTTTCGATAAACGCCGCCATACCCCCAATACGGACAGCGGACGTTGGCTCAACATACGCGCGGCCCGCGCCGAGGCGGTTGCGTTGGATCAAGCAACGGTCGGAGCGAGCGCGGCCTATGCGGGCAAAGGGATCGCTTGATGCACATCAATGGGCGGGGCGTGGGCGAGCTTAAAGTCAGTCCTGCAACTTCATTGCGTACCACGGAGGCAGCACATGAAAGCGCTCGTGTATCACGGTCCCGGCAAGAAGTCGCTCGACGAACGGCCGATGCCCACCCTCATCGCACCTACGGATGCGATCGTCCGCATGACGCGCACCACGATTTGCGGCACCGATCTGCATATCCTCAAGGGCGACGTGCCGAGCTGCGAGCCCGGACGCGTGCTTGGCCACGAAGGCGTAGGCGTGATCGAGGAAGTCGGCGCGGCCGTGTCGACGCTGAAGGCCGGCGACCGCGTGCTGATTTCGTGTATTTCATCGTGCGGCCGCTGCGACTACTGCCGCCGCGCGATGTACTCGCATTGCACCACCGGCGGTTGGATTCTCGGCAACCGGATCGACGGCACCCAGGCCGAGTACGTGCGCATCCCGCACGCCGAAACGAGTCTGTATCCGATTCCCGCGGGCGCCGACGAAGAAGCGCTGGTGATGCTGTCGGACATTCTGCCGACCGGCTTCGAGTGCGGCGTGCTCAACGGCAAGGTCCAGCCCGGCAGCACCGTGGCGATCGTCGGCGCGGGGCCGATCGGCCTCGCCGCGCTGCTGACCGCGCAACTCTATTCGCCGGCTCAGATCGTGATGATCGATCTCGACCCGAACCGGCTGGAGGTGGCGAGCCGCTTCGGCGCCACGGCGTGCATCGACAGCGGCCGGGTCGATCCGGTCGATGCGGTGCTCGCGCTGACTGGACAGATCGGCGTCGATTGCGCGATCGAAGCGGTCGGTGTGCCCGCAACCTTCGAGTTGTGTGAAGCGCTTGTCGCGCCGGGCGGCGTGATCGCCAACGTCGGCGTGCACGGCGTCAAGGCCGATCTGCATCTAGACAAGCTGTGGGATCGCAATATCTCGATCACCACGCGGCTGGTCGACACGATCAGCACGCCAATGCTGCTGAAAACCGTGAGCGCGGGACGCATCGATCCCACGCGGCTCATCACGCACCGCTTCCAGCTCGAAGACATGGCCGGCGCTTACGACACCTTCAGCCGCGCGGCCGAAACGCATGCGCTGAAAGTGATTATCGAAGTGTCGTAACCGCCGTGCGTCATAGGGCCTCAAGGCAGTAGCCGTACTCAACGAACCAGTCGCCCGGCGGGGCCGTGCGGCCAAACATTCTACGCAACCGTCAGGGAGATTCATCATGCGTGCAGCCGATGTGATGACCAGCAACGTCATTGCCGTCAAACCCGAGATGACCGTGCGCGAAGTCGCGCGCATTTTCGTGGAGCGCAAGATCAGCGGCGCGCCCGTGGTCGATGCAGCTGGCCAGTTGATCGGCATGATCAGCGAAGGCGATCTGCTGCACCGCGTGGAGATCGGCACGGAGCAACGCCGCCGATCGTCGTGGCTCGAACTGTTCTCCACGAACGACGACGCCCGTGGCTACGTCAAGTCGCACGCGTTGCACGTGCAGGACATCATGTCGACCCCGGTCGTCTCGGTCGACGAAAACATGCCGCTCGGCGAAGTCGCCAACCTGCTCGAAACGCGGCGCATCAAACGCGTGCCGGTCACCGAGGCGGGACAACTCACGGGCATTGTCAGCCGCGCCAATCTGGTTCAGGCGCTGGCGAGCCTGCCCGAGGAACCCGCAGCCGACACCACCTTCTCCGATCGCGAGATCCGCGCGATGCTGCTCGGCGAACTGGCCGGTCATACGTGGGCGTTCGCGGGGCGCAACGTCGTCGTGACGGACGGCGTGATTCACCTCTGGGGCGTCTTCCATTCGATGGAAGCCGTCGAGGCGGTGCGGGTGGCGGCCGAAGGTATTCCGGGCGTGAAGCGGGTGGAAGACCACACGGAGCCTTATCCGGTGCTGCCCGGCATTTGACCGCCCACCGCCGGCGGGGCGGGTTTCCCTGTGGGCTGCGCCACTGGCGGGCCGCCCAGATTGGTATAAAGTAAATCGGTGACTGCCGTGCGGCGCGCAGGCGCCGCGCCGCTGCTTCCTGACCTCAAGGAGCTGCCGCAAGAATGAAATACAAGGACTATTACGAGGTGCTTGCTCTCGAGCGCGATGCGTCTCAGGACGACATCAAACGCTCGTACCGCAAGCTCGCGCGCAAGTATCACCCGGACGTCAGCAAGCAGGCCGACGCCGAAGAGCGCTTCAAGGAACTGGGCGAAGCCTACGAAGTGCTCAAGGACCCGGAGAAGCGCGCTGCCTACGATCGCATGGGCAGCGAATGGCGCAACGGTCAGGAGTTTCAGCCGCCGCCGAACTGGGACGAGGGCTTCGAATTCCGTGGCGGCGGCAGCGGTGCGGGCAGAGGGGGTGACGAGGCCGGCGCGCAGGCCGATTTTCATTCGTTCTTCGAGCAGATGTTCGGCGGCGGCGCGCACGGCCCACAGGGTCGACACGGGGCGCATGCGCAGCACCGGCCGTTCGACATGCGCGGCGAAGATCACCACGCGAAGGTGCTGATCGATCTCGAAGATGCCTATCGGGGCGCGCAGCGCTCCATTTCCCTACAGATGCCGGTGGTCGACCCGCAAGGCCACGTCACGCTGGAAACGCGCACGCTCGACGTCGCCATTCCGAAAGGCATTCGCGCGGGGCAGCACTTGCGGCTGGCGGGTCAGGGTAGTCCTGGCTCGACGCCCGACAACGCGGGCGATCTCTACCTCGAAGTCGGCTTTCGCGAGCATCCGCGTTTTCGCGTGGATGGCCGCGACGTCTCCATCGAATTGCCGGTCGCGCCGTGGGAAGCGGCGCTCGGCGCGCAAGTTACGGTGCCGACCGTCGACGGCTCGGTCGAGATGACCGTGCCGGCCGGCTCGGCAGGCGGACGGCGTCTCAGGTTGAGAGGCAAGGGGATTCCCGCCAACCCACCGGGCGATCTGTACGTGGTTCTGAATCTCGTGCTGCCGCCCGCGGACAGCGACGCCGCGAAGGCCGCTTACGACACGATGCGTCGGTCTTTCAGCTTCGATCCGCGCGCGCACTTTTACGGCTCATCATCGTGAAGGAGACCACTGTGACAACCTACATGGAAGGCCAGATCGTCGATGAAAACGTCGAATTCACGCTGGTCGAGTTGTGCCGGGTGAGTGGGGCATCGGCGGAAGAGATGACGCTGTGGGTTTCCGAAGGCGTGTTCGAACCAGCGGGTGAACGACCCGAGGAGTGGCGATTCAGCGGCGTCGCGTTAAGGCGCGTGCGGACCGCGCAGCGCCTCGCGCACGATCTGGAGATCAACCCTCCCGGCATCGCGCTTGCGCTGGATCTGCTGGATGAAATCGAGGCGCTGCGGGCGCGCGTGAAGCGTCCACGTGGGGCTTAGGCCGTATCCGCTAGTGATTGGGGTATTCATGCGGCGAAGATTGATGCCGCATCAGATTCCATTAAGGTTCGCTTGATAGGCTGAGACGTCGGTTTATGTGCGCAGTGCGCCGCCCCGGACGGTTTCGTCGTTCGGCAAGGTTGGTTGCGCGCGCAACGCTCGTCGCGTTTTGCTTATCAGGCAGCCACACATGAAGCTTTCCACTACCGTCAGGTTGCGGGCCTACCTCGTGACCGCGTCGATGTCGGCAGTTGTCATCCAGTTGGGCGCGCTGGTCTCGATCTTTGCGTTCGGTGTGCCCGAGGCGTATTTTCAGACGCTGACCTTTCGGCTTGCCGCGGCCGGCGCGATTTGCGCGATGGTGTTCGTGTTCGCGGTTTTCGGGGACTCGATAGCTATAAACCGAGTTTGCCGAGGCTCGCGGCGAGTTTGAGACGCGCGGTGCGCCATTTCGACGCGGCAAGAACGCGCTGTTTCTGCGCGTCGGCGAGCGCGGTTTGTGTATTCAGCAGTTCGGTGAACGTGCCAACGCCCTCTCTGTAACGGCCGCGCGCAATATCGAGCGCGCGCTGCGCATCGTCGAGCAGGTCTCGCGAGTTCGCCAGATTGGCGGCGTCGGTCCGCACGCCGTGGTAGCTCTTCCATACATCGAGCGACACCTGCAACTGAGCATCACGCAGCGCCGCCTCCTGCGCGTCGGCTTGCGCCTGGGCCTGCTCGATTCGATAACGGGACGCGAAACCTTCGAACAGCGGAATCGTCAGTTGCACACCGATCGTCGTGCCACGGCTTTGCGTGATCGGTATCGACCGGGGCTGTTGCTGGTATGAGGGGTTGTTCTGCGTGAGGCTGCCGACGAGCGCCAGGGTCGGGCGGCCCTGCGCGCGTGCGGCGTCGACATTCGCGCGAGCCGCGTCGAGTTTCGCCTGTGCGGCGATAAGCGTGGGTTCGCGCCGCTTCGCTTCGGCGATCAGCTCGTCGATACGGTCGTTGATATCCTGCGGTGCGTCCGCGTCGTGCTCCGTGAACGCGATTCGTAAAGCGGAGTTCGCTTCAAGTCCGAGCGCGACGGCAAGGACACCTGTTGCCGCGCGGACATCGCCTTCCGCGTAGACCCGTTCGAGCAGCGCGCGTCGGTGGCTGGTACGCGCCTGCAGTTCGTCGGCTAGTGTGCCGGCGCCGGCGGCATGTTTCGCGCTGGCTTCCTCAAGGCTTTCGCGTGCGATCACCTCGGTACGCTGCGCTGCATCGAGTGATGCCTGGGCGTCGCGCAGCGAGTAGAACGCCTGGACCGCGTTGAAGAATACCGTCTGCAGCGTGTGGTCCTGCGTGGCATTCGCCGCCGCGAGCAGCGCGCCGGCCTGTCGCCGGGCGGCGCCGCGCTTGCCGGAGTCGAACAGAACCCAGCTCAGGTTCAGCACCCCGTAGTTGCTTGACGTATTCATCGAGCCTGCGCCCAGCGCGCTGTAGTCGTAGGTGGTGGACAGCATGTTACGCTCGGCGCCCGCTGTCGCATTCAGCGTCGGCAGAAAGGCCGCATCGGCAATGCCCAGCGCGGCGCTTTGCGTGCGTGCCTGGGCCCACGCTCCGCGTGACTGCGGATTCGCACAAACCGCTTGCAGGACTACGTCGTCGAGATCGAGCGCCCGGCTGTCCGGCAACGCGCGACATGAAACGCCTTTTAACAGTGGCGCGGCAGGCGTGAGCGACACGCTGCTTTGTGTGGCGAACACGTCAAGAATCTGGGCATGGGCGAGAGGGGCGCCGGTTAGCGCAACGACCGACGCGGCGGCGAGGAGACGCTGTTTCATCGGCCCGGCTGTTCGACGGGCCACGGTGTGGCAAGGCCATGCGTCGCGGCCGGGCAGACCGATGCGATGGCGGTCGTCGGCTCGTGAGCGCCGCAAGCGCTGCCCGCTGCCGCCGCGGAAGCGGTCTCGAGCGGCTGCGCCGTCGGCCGGTCGAGCACGATCCGTCCACCGCTTAACACCACGACGCGATCCGCCGACGCAATCGTCTCAGGCCGGTGCGCGACGATTACGCGCGTGATCCGCAGTGCGCCGACGGCCGTGTTGACCTCGTGCTCGCGCTGGAGATCAAGATGGCTCGTCGCCTCGTCGAGTACAAGAATTTTTGGCCGCTTGTATAACGCGCGGGCAAGTAGCACGCGTTGTTTCTGCCCACCGGACAGGATAGTGCCCATATCGCCGACAAGCGTGTTATAGCCCATCGGCATCGCAACGATATCCGCATGCACCGAAGCGAGCCGTGCGCACTCGGCAACCCATCGCGAGTCGGCTCCCGGATCGAAGAAGCTGATGTTGTCCGCAATCGAGCCGGCGAATAACACGTCGTCTTGCAGCACGGTGCCCACGAGCGCGCGCAGCCGATCGAGCCCGAGCCGCTCGAGTTCGACTCCACCGATCCTCACTTTGCCCGCCGTGGGTTCGAGCACGCCGAGCAATACGTTGACGAGCGTCGTCTTGCCGCATCCCGACGGCCCGACGAGCGCAACCGATTCACCGGGAGCGATAGCGAGCGCCACGCCGTCGAGTACGACCGGCTCGCCCTCCGCATACCTGAAACAGACCGCGTCGAATTCGATGCTCGCGGCGAGGTCGTCGGCTTCGTCCGGCACATGGCGCAGGCTGGCGTCAGGCTCAGGGCCCGCGAACACGATGTCGGCTAGCCGCTCGCCCTGCAACTGCAACATGCGCACCTCGAAGTACTTGTCGATGAGGCTGCCGACGCGACTATCGAACTGCATCTTGTACGCGTTGAATGCCATGAGCACACCGACCGTAAACTGGCCGTCCATCACCATCTGCGCACCGAGCCAGATAACCAGCAAACCTTCGATGCCGAACAACAGTCCGTTCACCTGCTGATACAGCAAATGCAGTTTCTGCGCATGCAGTCCGGCGTTCACCTGTTCGACGAACAGAGACAGCCAACCCGCACAGCGCTCGTTCTGCCGGTTGAACAGTTTGATCGTCTTCACACCGCGCACGCTTTCGAGAAAATGGCTCTGCTGTCTGGCGGCGCGTACGATCTGATCCTCGGTCGCGCGCCGCAGAGGGTGGTACCAGAGCCAGCGCAGCAACGCATAAAGTGCCATCGCGCCGAGCGCGATACAACCGAGCGCGCGGCTGTAGACGAACATCATCACAAGCGTGGCGACGGTCATCAGGCCGTCGATTACCGCGCTCAGGAACGATGTCGTGAGCGTTTGCTGGATCGCGTCGATCGAACCAAAGCGCGACACGACGTCGCCGAGATGGCGTCGCTCAAAGTAGCGCACGGGCAAGCTGAGCAGATGCGCGAAGACGTTCGCGCGCCATTGCACATTCAGTGTCGTGCCGAAGTACATCAGCACCCACGCGCGGATCGCGCTGGTCGCCTGCTGCATTAACAGCAGGAGCCCGAAGCCGAGTGCCAGCACGGTGAGCAGATCGTGGTCGGCGCTGACGATCACCTCGTCGATGACCCATTGCATAAAGAAAGGCTGCACGATCGCGAATACTTCGAGCACGAGAGCGAGCGCCAGCACCTGGCCAAGTGAGCGCGACAGTCCGGACACCGGGCCGAGCAGCGTGCGCAACCTGATCGCGGGCGCGGGGTCGCGCTGCGTGAAGCTGCCCGTGGGCCATAACTCCAGTGCGACACCGGTGAAGGAGCGCGATAGCACGTCGAGCGGTAACTTCCGGATGCCCTGGGCGGGATCGTGTATCACGGCGTGCTTGCCACTGACCTCCTTCAACACGACGAAGTGGTTGAAGTTCCAGTGCAGGACGCAAGGCATTCGAAGTTGCCCGAGCTGGTCGAGACCGAGCTTCAGTGCGCGAGTACCCAGTTCGAGACGCTGAGCGATCTCGATCAGGCGAGCGAGCGCGGTTCCCTTGAGCGATACCGGAAAGCGGCCCCGCAATGTGGCGAGGTTCACATGGTCACCGTGATAGCCGGCGACCATCGCGAGACACGCGAGTCCGCATTCAGTCGCTTCAGTCTGCAAGAAGATCGGCAGCTTCCTGCCGAAGCCGAACGAGAGGCGGTCGAAAAAGAACATGGTGGAAAGAGACATTAGAGTTTGCCGGTGAGGCTGTAGAGCGGTTCGAGCACCCATTCGTAAAGACGTCGGCGTTCGCGCAGGATGTCGGCTTCGAGCGCCATGCCGGACTGCAGCGGCTGAGGCTTGCCGTACGCGGTCACTGTCTGCTGATCGAGCGTGGCGGTGACGCGATAGAACGTAGCGTCCCCTCCGCGTGCGCCGACTGCGGACATGCCACCCATCGACAGTTCGGCGGCCGACAACGCCGTCCGCGCAATCGACGTCACCTGCGCGCGATACTGGCCGAACTTCTGGTACGGATAGGCCTGGTAGCGCACTCGTACCGGAACGCCGACGCTCACGAAACCGACCGCCGCGCTGGGCACGAACAACTGAACGTGCCAGCGCGAGCCTTCCGGCACAATGCTTACGGCCGGATGGACGACGCCTATCGTCTGCCCCGGTTCGGCAATGACTGCGGTTGCGACACCGTTCTCGGGCGCGGTGATCACGAGTTCGCGTCGCGCCTCGCTTTCGATCAGTGTCTGGTCGACGTCGATCACGCTGCGATCGAGCTGCGCCAACTGGTTCTGCTGCCTGAGCGCAAGACCAGCGAGTTCGTTCGCGCTCTCCTTGAGTGCCTGGGAGACGTTGGCCCGCTCGCGTTGCAGGCCGAGCAGCTTCGACTGCTGGTCGATCAGGTCGGCTTGCCGTTGCTGGAGCTGGTCGGTCGAGACGTAGTCCTGGGCGAGGAGGCGCCGATACCGGGCAACGCCGTCGGCCGCAAGCGATGCGCGCTCGCCTTGACGTGCGAACTGGTCGTCGAGACGGGCGAGTTCGACGCGCAAGCTGCCGAGCTTCGCCTGGAGCGTGTCACGCTCATCCCGTTGCAGCAGACGTGTCTTGTCGCTCTCCCTCACCAATGATTGTTTGCGCTGGCGTGCCTGCTCGATCAACGCGGCCTGTGTGCGACCTTCTGCGGCACTCTGCAGGTCGGTGGAAAGCGTGTAGAGCACCATGCCACGCGTTACGTGCTGTCCTTCGACTATGGCCTTGCGCAGCACAATGCCAGACTGCTGTGCATAGACCTTGACGAGTCCGGTGTCGGGCACGACGACGCCATCGACCGTGGTGCGGCGCGTGTAACTGCCGAACGCCAATAACAAGGCGACGGCGAGCGCCATGCAGATGGCTGCAGCCGTCAGGAACATGAACGAAACGGGGCGCGCCAGCACGATCTCGCCGATTATCGACGTGCGATGGGCCTCGAGTGCTTTATTGCGAAAAAGTCGGGTACGGCCGCTCATTGAAGTCTCAATTGTCGCCTGCTACTTGCCTTTATCTTCTTCATGAACGATTTTTGCATAGTCATACAATGCAGTTCCGAGCGAAGCGGGCAAGGCAAAAGCAATGGCGGCACTACCACCATTAATTTTGGACAGAATTCCCAACAGCGACAATGCCAGCCCGAAAAGTGCGCCGTAAATCGGCAGGTCGGTTTTGTACCATGGGATATTAAGAAAACCTGGCCATTTTTTTGATGCAATCTTCTTCAGAAAAATAATGCCAGTCAAACACATAGCGCTTCCGGTTACATAATCTATAGCGTAGTTTTCGGCCAGCAGGAAAAACATGGATATGATTATCACCATGAATAAAGCGGAAAGCGCAATGAATTGTTCTAGAAATTTTCTGGCGGATATCATATAAATACTTGAACGCCGAGCCCGGCTATTGACAAGGCTTGGCGTACTTTAGTCAGGGATTTTATTGAAGCTGATCAGTGAACTGCAAAAGTTCATTGAACGTCGGCGCCCCATTGGGGAAGAAGTATGCCCACCCGTGATCCTGAAGTTTGTCCAGTACGTAAGCGCCCGCCGCTCCGCCCGCGAGGCCCCCATACATGGTACCGAGGCCAGCTCCAATAATTGCGCCGCCCAACGTGCCGATGCCAGGAAGGAATGATCCAACCGCCGCGCCGAATCCTGCTCCGACCTCGGGACCGATTGCTTGCCCTGCGACTGTTCCTCCGAGGGTGCCCGCTACTGTTCCGGTCAAGCCAGCGCCGGAGACCTGTTCGATTTCCTGCCGATTCAATTCAACAATCATCTGGATTCCTGTGGATAAAAAGTTGGCGAATTTTTTCGCGTGGCCACGGCTCATAAATTATCCGTAATGCGAATCATTGTCAATACCAGCCGGTCCCGCTGCCACCTGGGCTCGTACGAGCAGTTAGAGAAAGGGGGACTCGGCGAATGGCCGCGAGCGCCGTTTGGGAGGGGAGAGACGATGGAATGGCTACCGGGAGAGAGATAACGCCACTCAGCGGCTCAAGTCTCCCGGCATTGACATAGCCACATAAAAGCAAGGTTTCGCATCGAAGGTATGCGCAAGACCCTGAGCGACGTGGTGAGTAGCGACGCGGCTTGTCGCTCCGTCGAGGTGATGCGACTAGCGCGCCGCTACGGTCGCGCGCTGCTCCGTTGCAGCCAGAACATACCGATTCACCGGCCGCGGCAGCCCCAGATTCTCCCGCAGCGTGCGCCCCTCGTACTCGGTCCTGAACAGCCCACGCCGTTGCAACTCCGGCACGACCAGCTCGGCAAACTCACCCAGCCCACCAGGCAGCCACGGCGACATGATGTTAAAGCCGTCCGCGCCTTCTTCCTCGAACCATTGCTGCAACTGATCGGCGATGCTCTCCGGCGTGCCGACCACCTGCTGATGTCCGCGCGCACCCGCAATCCGCAGATACAACTCGCGGATTGTCAGGTTCTCGCGCCGCGCAAGGTCCAGCAGCAAACGCTGACGGCTTTTACCGCCGTTGGTTTCCGGCAGATCAGGAACGGGCCCGTCCAGCGGATAGCCGGACAGGTCCACGCCGCCCGACATATTCGACAGCAACGCCAACCCGACCGTGGGATGAATCAGCTCCTGCAGCGCGTCGAATTTCGCGCGCGCCTCAGCTTCGGTTTTGCCGATCACCGGGAAGATACCCGGCATGATCTTCAGGTGGTCCGGTTGCCGTCCGTAGCGCGCGAGGCGGCTCTTGATGTCCCGATAGAACGTCTGCGCTTCCTCCAGCGTCTGGTGCGCCACAAAAATCACCTCGGCGGTTTGCGCGGCGAGTTCCTTGCCGGCATCCGATGCCCCCGCCTGCACGACGACGGGCCAACCCTGCGGCGAGCGCGCAACGTTCAATGGACCACGCACCTTGAAATGCTTGCCGCGATGGTTGAGCACGTGCAGTTTGTCGGGATCGAAATAGACACCGCTCTGCTTGTCGCGCGAGAAGGCATCGTCTTCCCAGCTATCCCACAGACCCGCGACCACGTCGTAGAACTCTTTCGCGCGCTCATAGCGCACCGCATGATCCGGATGCTGCTCGAAGCTGAAGTTCAGCGCCTCGGATTCCGTGCTCGACGTCACGAGATTCCAGCCCGAGCGTCCACCGCTCAGATGATCGAGCGACGCGAATTTACGCGCCAGGTTGTACGGCTCGTTGAAGGTGGTCGACACCGTCGCGATCAGCCCGATGTTGCGCGTGACCACCGAGAGCGCCGACAACAGCGTCAACGGTTCGAAGTGATCCGCGCGCGCGGTCCGCGAGAGCGAAGCGAGATTGGTATCGCGCACGCTGACGCTATCGGCGAAAAAGATCGCGTCGAACCTGGCCTGTTCGGCGATACGCGCAACTTGCGCATAGTGTTCGAAGTTGAGCCCGCCGTCGGCCTGAGCGTCGGGGTGCCGCCATGCGGCGATATGGTGGCCCGTCTCCATTAGAAACGCGCCTAGCTTGATCTGTCGTTTGTTCTTGCTCATCGTTTGCTCCGTGAGGTGAAGCGGGTCTTTCGGTGAGGGCTCACGCGCGCTTTACCACGCGAGGCGCCATTCGGCGACAGGTAGCCCCGATCGAATTGCAGACCTTCCACCACGTCCAGTTCGTCATCGAGCGATTTGCCGTCTTCGACCGTGATCACGCCTTCCTTGCCGACGCGGTCGATCGCTTCCGCGATGCGCTGTCCGATCGACTCCTCGCCATTCGCCGAGATCGTCGCGACCTGCGCGATTTCCTTGCTGGTGGTGGTCGGCTTGCTGATCTTCTTCAATTCGTCGATGGCGGCGACGACCGCCTTGTCGATGCCGCGCTTCAGGTCGAGCGGATTCAAGCCGGCCGCGACGTACTTCTGTCCTTCACGCACGATCGCCTGGGCGAGCACGGTCGCGGTGGTGGTGCCGTCGCCGGCGGCGTCGCTGGTGCGCGAGGCGACTTCCTTCACCAGTGGCGCGCCGATGTTCTGCACGCGGTCCTGCAACTCGATTTCCTTCGCGACCGAGACGCCGTCCCTGGTCACGACCGGCGAGCCGAAGCTACGCTCAAGCACCACGTTGCGGCCCTTCGGCCCGAGCGTCACCTTGACCGCGTTGGCAAGAATGTTTTACGTTATGAGTTGAAGTGGAAAGGACGGCGGTCCGTGTACCGGCGAGGCTGATGGGTAAAGTTCTCAAGTCCGCTTGCTTTGTGGAACGATCAGTCTTAATATCCGCACACCATGCCACGACACAGCCCGCTCATGCCTTCATCGTCCGCTCCCGCCGAGCGTGGACGCCCGCGCGAATTCGATATCGACGAAGTCACGCGAGCGGCCGGTCGGGTGTTCTGGCAGCAGGGTTATCACGCTACGTCGATCGAGACGCTGTGCAAATCCACGGGTCTGTTCCGCGCGAGTCTTTACAGCGCGTTCGGCGACAAACACGGTTTGCTCGTCGCCGCGTTCGGTCAGTATGCGGATGGGGCGGTCGCCCGCGTGAAAGAGCGACTGGAAGCGGCGGAGTCGCCGCAAGAGGCGTTGCGCCAGGCGTTGCTGCACTACACCAAGGTGTCCGCGAGGCTGTCGCAACGGCACGGCTGCTTCATCACGAACGCCGTGATCGAACTGCTGCCCGCGGACGAGGCTTTGCGTCCGCATATCGAAACCACTTTGCGCCGCATCGCTTCGCACCTTGCCGCTGCCGTGACGCGTGGCCAGCAAGCGGGAGAGTTCAATTCCACACTCGACGAGCAAGCCGTCAGCACCTTCCTGTTATGCGTGATCCAAGGTTTTCGTGTGCTGGGTAAAGCGAATTTCCACGAGAAAGATCTCGTGCCCATCGTTGAAATGACGATGCGCGCGCTGCTCTAAAATTTTTCCCTATTTCTGGAACGATCATTCATGAATGAGCCGATCGGGATATCGTCAGTCACTGCCGGTCGTGCCGGAGCAGCAACCGTCGGCCATCCTTCAGCCCAGAGCGCGTATGGCAAAGGCGTCCTGTTCTGCGTCGCGGCTACCGTGTTGATGGGCATCATGTTCCCCGTGATGACGGACGCGTTGACGCACGTCGATCCGTTCACCTTCACGTCGCTGCGCTATCTGATCGCGGGCGTGGCGTTTCTCGCGCTGTTGGTCGTCAAGGAAGGTAAGGGCGCATGGCGACCGAATGGCGGGTCGCTTGCGTTGGCGTGGTTGCTCGGTTCGGTCGGATTTTGCGGCTTCGGCTCGTTTGTGTTTCTCGGTCAGCAACTCGCCGGCCCGCAAGGCGCGTTGACCGCATCGATCATGATGGCGACCCAGCCGATGATGGGCCTGCTGCTGAATTCGCTGGTCCGCAAAAGCATGCCGCCGGTGGTGACGCTGCTCTTCATTCTGATGTCGTTCATCGGCGTCTCGCTGGTGGTCACGAAAGGCGATATCGTGTCGGCGCTGCACGAACCGCAGCACTATTCGGCGAACGGCCTGATTCTGGTCGGCGCGCTGTGCTGGGTCATCTACACGTTTAGCGCGTCGCACTTCAAGAACTGGTCGGCGCTGAAGTACACCACCGTGACCTTGTGGCTCGGCTTGACGACGATCCTTGGGCTCAATGCTTTGCTGTTCGCATTGCATGTCGTCGCCGTACCGTCAGGCGGCCAACTGTGGGCCATCGCGCCGCACCTGCTTTATATGGGTCCGATTGCGGGCTTCGTCGCGATTCTGTTCTTGAATATGGGCAACCGGATTTTGACGCCGCTCAACGGCGTGCTGTTCATGGACGTGCTGCCGGTCACGACGTTCGTGCTGTCGTCGCTGACCGGTGTCGTGCCGGCGCGAGCGCAAATTGCCGGTGCGTGTACGACGGGACTTGCGCTGATCTTCAACAATCTCTACCTGCGGCGTCGAGCCCGAAAACTCAACGCCGCACGCTGAGCGCCTGCTCGTGAAAACGGTTTAGAGCTTCGGCAAACCCGGCGGATTGGTCGCCGATCGGGCGATCGCCTCCGAGCCGAGATTCCATCGGTCCAGCACACGCGTGTACGTACCCGACGCGATCAGGTCGTTCAGCGAGGCGGTGAGCGCATCGGCGAGACCGCTGCCTTTGCGCGTCGCGATCGCGAGTTCGGCGGTGCGCGGCCAGCCGCCGCTGACCGTGCCGACCAGTCGGGTCTTGCCTTGCTGCGCGGCCTGATAAGCCTGGGTCGCATTGACGCTGAACACCGCATCGGCGCGGCCGGATTGAAGCGCGAGGTTCCTCACGGCAACATCGTCGTAGTACTGGACGGCGACCGGCTTCAGGCCGTGCGCGACATTTTCCTTGTCCCACGCCAGCAGGATCTTTTCCTGGTTGGTGCCGGAGTCCGTGACGATCCGCAGGCCGGCCACGTCCTTCGGCTCCTTCAGCGACGCGATCTTGCTGTCGGACTTCACGTAAAAGCCAACCTGGTCCTGACGGTAGCTGGAAAAATCGAATTTGAGCTTGCGCTCCTCCGTGACCGTGACGTTCGACAACACCGCGTCGACCTTGCCGGACTCCAGCGCGAGCGGCCAGTCGGCCCACGCCACCGGCACCAGTTCCAGCTTTCTACCCAGACTATCCGCGACCACTTGCGCGAGGTCGGCGTCGAAACCGACCACGGTTTTCGCGTCGGTGGCATACGTGCTGATCGGCGGGATGGTCGGATGAATGCCGATTGTGAGCGTGTCGTCTTTCACGAAATGAAACTGCGCGGAGACGGCTTTCACGGCCACCGGATCTTTTTGCACACGGATCCGGTCCGGTTGCTGTGGGCTGAGATCGAGCGCAACGCCGGCTAAGGCAAGCGTGCTGAAACCCATGGCGATCGACGCGATCGCGCTGAGCAGAACCTGGCCGGTGAAGCGTGGCGAACTTTGCGGTTTCATGACTGAACTCTCATTGTGTTTGGGGTGGGTTGGGCGAGACCGTGTGAGCGCTCGACAATAGCGTTTCGCCGAAACCGGGCGAACCAATCAATAGGAATAAGGATATTGAGGGGCGACCCTCTTGCGATTGCGCGATTGCGCGATCGCCCGGCCGTGCTCTGCCGAAATTCGAAAAGCGGCGTATCGTGTGCCCATCCCTCAACCAACCGAAGGTGATCCATGAGTCAAGCCTTATACGATGTACCCGTCACGTCGATTGAAGGCACGCCGCAAACACTGAAGCAGTTTCAAGGCAAGGTGCTGCTGGTCGTGAACGTGGCCTCGAAATGCGGGCTGACGCCGCAATACGAAGGTCTGGAAAAACTCTACGAAGACAAGCGCGGCGACGGTCTCGAAGTACTGGGTTTTCCGGCGAACAACTTCAAAGGCCAGGAGCCGGGCAGCGACGAGGAAATCCAGACCTTCTGCACCAGCACCTATGACGTGAAATTCCCGCTGTTCTCGAAGATCTCGGTGGTCGGCGCCGACCAGCATCCGCTGTATCACACGCTGACCGCCACGCAGCCCGACGCCACCGGCGAGGGTCCGTTCCGCGAACGGCTCAAGGGCTACGGCATCGAACCCAACGCGGTACCCGACGTGCTCTGGAATTTCGAAAAATTTCTGGTCAGTCGCGATGGCCGCGTGGTGGGGCGTTTTTCTCCCGATGTCACCGCCGATGATCCGCGCCTCGTCGCGGCCATCGAGGCCGAACTGGCACGCTAAAACCTGAAGCCGCTCGATCCGGTTTAGCGTTACCGTTGTGAAAGTGGGCGGCGCTCCCGCGTCGCCCAGCCATACCCCGCGTCATATCAATCCCACCGCGCACATATCCATAGCTCAAATCGCTGGTTTTGCGCCGCGCACTGCCTGCCTATACTGATCCGCTGCATGGGCACGTCCCATTCCTCTCGCGTCATTCATTCACCTACCTTCCACGACGGGACAACCATGAGTCGAGATCTGCTGCTGTTACTGGAACCGGGCTTTACCGATCCGAAGCATCCGGGTGAGCGTTTCATTTGCCCACACGGCGCGCCGATTGAAGGATTGCTGGCGAGCGATCCGAGCCGCACCACGCAACTGGATATCCAGCGCTTACCGTTCGCGCGGCCGCGCGCGGTTGCCATCGAGGCGCTCGACGAGGCGCATCAAGGCCTGCCCGCATTGATTTTCGGCGACGAACAGCCGGCGCCCGCCGACGCGCAGGTGCTGGGCGAAAAACGCTTCGTGACCGATACGCGTCGCATTCTCGATCTGCTTGCGCAGCGTCACGGCTTTCCTAAAGTGCATTGATGAAATGATGGCGCGGGACCGTTGGAATGCGGCGCGTCCCACGGTCCCGCATCAGATAAGACAGGGCCATTCATGCAACAGGCCCTGTCATTTGAGTGCATCAGAACAGATGCTTGAGCCCCGCCGATACCGCCACCTGTTTATCCTTCGCGGAAGGTGACTGTCACCGCGACCGCAGCCGTGACGGGAGGACGGCGCCCGGCGATCGATCAAGGCGGCCATTGCAGTTCAGTGCGGAGTCGCGCGGCGCGATCGACCGCTTCGCGGCGGTTGATCTCGGAGCCCGTCAGATACTCGCCGGTCTCCGACGTCCCCGTCTTGTAGATACTCAACTGCAGTAGCGCCAGCACGTTGCGCGTCAGTTGCTCATCGACGCAGGCTTTGGGCGCGGCGCACAGTTGACTGAGCAGCACGAGTGCGGCGGACCGGCCCAGCGCGGCGAGTGCGAACACGCGGTCGCCGAGCATGCCGCCGCTGCGCAAAGGTATCTCCATCCATTGTTCGGGGTGTCGTGCCGCCAGGCTCAGAACGGCGCCGGGTTGGCCTGCATCAGCGGCCTGCTTCAACAGATCGTCCGCATAGTGCGCGCCGTGCCGATCCGGCTCCCGGCAGCGCAACGACATGTCCTGAGCGGCGAACGCACCACGCTCGCACGCATCGACCCAGGCCGCCGCTTCGAAGAGTCCCTCCGGATCGGTGCGTCCCGCGAGCGCGCCGAAATCGGGAAACGACTGCGCGCGTTGCAGCGCTTCGTCGAGCGTATTGCTGAGGTTGGCTTCCGGTTGGATCAGGGATTTATCGCGTCCTGCCGTTTCGAGGCGCGAAAACACGTCGATCCCTACGTGGGTCGACGAGGCCGGCGCCGCGGGAGACGCCACCGCCAGGCTGTGCCGATTCGTGACCAGTCCGCCGATATCCCCAGGCTCAGCCTCGGCTTGAACCGCAACCTGCGTGGCGGAGTCCCCGCGCGTCGGCCACTGCCCCATCAGGACAGCTGTCAGCGCAATCGTGCCGAGGCCCAATACCCCGCAGCCGGCGAAAAGCCACCACCGCATGGCGGCAGGTTTTCTCGCGTTCCGGAATGACATAGTGCGCGTTTCCCCATTAACAGCCGATTGCCGACGTATTGAATCGGATCGCGGCGTTTTCTAAATCGGTTGGCCACGCAGTGAGAATACGCCAATTGCATCAGACTGAAACTGTTAAACGTCGCCGCACCTCGTTATTCGATTCATTCGACCGTTTAAAAACCTTCGCGAAACGACGGCAATACAAGGATCTGCCGCCATCATCGGTTTGGATCAAAAGTTCTATATACACGCCGCGCCGTCCAGATTACTGTTTGGCCACATAATTATTTGAAACATCCGGCCAATGACTGCGGTGCACTGCAGCATCCCAACCCGACGAGGAGTGCGATGGAACAGGTATCTCGCGAGACAGCCAGTCTATTGCGGGACTCAGCCTGTTTTTAAATGCGGCGCGCATTTTCCGATTGAATAGATCGCTGGCCCATTGGGCTGGCTGGTGCTACGCGAGGCATTTTAATGTCGTGACCTGTTACGCCCGTATAAAACCGGCATACCTATGCCGGACGATTATCGTGCGCGCTGAATTAAAAATACTCACGGAGACAAAATAATGGGATTTGAGACACATGTGCATGGTGCTGTGTCGGCCGTCATTATCGGGGCCTTCGTGCAATAGCAACCGACGTAGCAATCGCAACAGCAATTGCATGAGGTTCGACCTTCCTGAAAACACCACACCCAGGCGATCAGGATGACGAACGACGCCGACGGCGGCTGGCATGACGATGCCCGCCGACCGAGCGGATAGCAGTAGTCAGGCGCTTCAAACGGCCAGGCGGCGAGGTCCACGCACAGCGCCGCCGGCTGCCCAACTCCGGCAATTTCTTTAGCCTTTTTTCTGGGAAGGTCAATCATGAAGCTGATCAAAACTTTCGCATGCAGCAGCGCCATCGCTATCGCATTCGCCGCCGTAGCCCCGATCGCCGCCGCGGCGACGATCGGACCGGCCGGTGCTTCCTTCAGCGCGCCGGGCACGATCAACGTCAGCACGCCGATCGCGCCGAATGTTAGTTGCGGCATCACGCTCAGCGGCGTGGTGAGCACGGACGGCACGTACGCGCAGATCAACTCGGTCGCGATCACGGGCGGTGGCCTGTGCGGCGTGCCGCAGATCATCGGACTGCCGTGGAAACTCGTTGCCACCAGCACGACGACCGGCAATGTGGCGAACGTCGGCTTCAGCGTGCTCGGCGCGAACTGCGGTCCTTCCACGATCAGTGGTGCGTGGAGCAACGCGACCAATACGCTGAGCGCGAGCAATCAACCGCTGTCCGGCAACTGCAAGGTGAATAGCCTGTCGGTCAGCCCGAATCCGGCGTTCACAGTCTCGCCGTAATAGCGGTGTCGAGCTTCGCCGCGAAAACCGGCGAAGCTCGAACAACGGTCGGCGATCCGTCAACTCGCCAGGCCGCCTCGTCGCGCTCCCGACTCACTATGTTGCGCGCGCTGAAAAGCCCAAAAAAATAGGCCCATTAATCGCGCGGCCTGATTCCACCCTTACATGTTGTTTTTCGATTAGCGGTGCTACACTGCCTGCGCGCACAGGTGGGAAAACGCACGACACATTCCCGGGCAATTGGCCATTGCTTTCTAACCTCAGTGCAGCGGTACTGGATATCCGATTGACATACTGCTAGAAAAATAAGGAGCACGTATGCATCAGTTGACGAGTCACCCGGAACACGCTTGCTGGCGCCGCACTCATCCGTGCAGCTTGCCTCCCTTCATTTCGATGCGGTTCACCCGTTTATTGCGGTCGCTTTAACGGCTTTGTCATAGGCCGTGAGTCGTCGCTGAACGACAGGACGCTCCACGTTTGTCCGTTTTTAACGAGCGGAAGCGAATTGGTCCGCAGACGGATTCCACGTCGAGAACACGCACATTCGTGCGTAATCCCTGACGCTGCAGCGCAGTATCAAGATCGTTCCACGCGCACGCACGGGCCACACGCCGCGGCGTAGCGCGATTGCGTCCCGGCGTCCGTGCACCACGGTCCAGCCGCTTTGCCGACGGAGATCACGATGATGCGAGCGTTGCACGTCTTTACCACTGGCCTCGCCATTACGGTGCTGGCGACGCTGAGTGGCTGCCACGACAAACAGGCGCCGGAAGCCGCGCGAGCGCCGGTCAACGTCGACGTGGTCGAGGTCGCACTGCGCGATGTACCCGTGCCGTTCGACTACGTCGGCCAGACCGAGAGTTCGCAACAGGTCGAGATCCGCGCGCGTGTGAACGGCTTCCTGGAGAAGCGCGTCTACCAGGAAGGCGCGATGGTTCATCAGGGCGATGTGATGTTCGTGATGGACCGCAAGCCGTTCGAAGCGGCGCTCGACGCCGCGCGCGCCGAGATGGCGCAGCAGAAAGCGCGGCTCGATACGGCGCAGGCGAATCTCAATCGCGTGCGGCCGCTCGTCGCGAAGAATGCGTTGAGCCAGAAAGACCTCGACGATTCGGTCGGCCAGCAGCAGGCCGCCGCCGCCGCGCTCGAACAGGCGCGCGCCAACGTCACCAGCGCGAATCTGAATCTCGGCTACACCACCATCACCGCGCCGGTCACCGGCTTGTCGAGCTTCGCGAAGAAGCAGGACGGTTCGTATATCGACTCGTCCAACAGTCTGCTGACTTACGTCGCCAAGCTCGATCCGATGTGGATCAATTTTTCGCTGTCCGAGAACGAGATGCTGCAATTGCGGGCGCAGACCGCGAACGGCACGCTGAAGCTGCCGCCGCTCGGCGATCTCGAAGCGGTGATCGTGCTGGCCGACGGCAGCATCTATCCGCAGCGCGGCCATATCGCGTTCCGGGACGCGGCGTTGAGTTCGGAAACCGGCACGTATCTGATTCGCGCCGCCGTGCCGAACCCGGCCGGTTCATTGCGGCCTGGCCAGTTCGTGCGGATCAAGCTGCTCGGTGCGCAGCGCAGCGCGGCGGTCGCCGTGCCGCAGGGCGCGGTCATGCAGGGACCGCGCGGTGAATATGTGTGGACCGTCGATAAAGACGGCAAGGCGCAGCAACGCGCGATCGAAGCGGGCGAATGGAATGGTAACGACTGGGTCGTCAATTCCGGCCTGCAGGTGGGCGATCGGGTGGTGATCGACAATGCGATGCGATTGATGCCGGGGGCGGCGGTGAATGCGCGTGTGGTACCGTTGCCGGCCGCGAGCGTGAATATCGCGGCTATCGCGGGTGGGGCGGGTGGAACGGCCGGGGGCGGCGGCAAAGCCGCAGATCAATCGGGTGCGGGCGCAACGACCGGGGCGGCGCGTCAAAACGGTGCAGGGGCGGGGGCGCAGGGTGGCGCGGCTCAATCCGGCACCAGCGCGACGGCCGGCGCCGCAGGCGGTGCCGCCACAGCGGGCGCAGCGGGCAACGGCACTAGCGGCACCAACAGCGCCAACGGCAACTCCAGTGCTCAGGCAAACACCACGGCAGCCGGCGCGACACAACCCGCCCACACCGAACTCTTCTTCGCCGTCGGCAGCGCAAGTCTCGACCGTGAATCCGCCGACACGCTAGCCGCCGTGGCGCGCCAACTCGCGTCATCGCCCGGCGCGCGCGTGGCGATTTCCGGCTACACCGACGCCACCGGCTCCTACGCCGACAACGTCAAACTGGCCGCCGCGCGCGCCGCAACCGTGCGCTCCGCGCTGATCGTCGCGGGCGTGGACGTCGCGCGGATCGACATGCACCGCCCCGCACGCATTGTCGCCACCGACGCGCCCGGCAAATCGCGCCGCGTCGATGTCACCCTCAGCCCCACGACCGGAGGCTGAGCGATGAAGTTCGCCCATTTCTTTATTGACCGGCCGATTTTTGCGTCGGTGGTGTCGATCATCCTCGTGGTGGCCGGCACGGTCGCGATGTTCAATTTGCCGATCGCGCAGTTTCCCGACATCGCGCCGCCGACCATCACCGTCAGCGCGACCTATCCTGGCGCGAGCGCCGAAGTCGTCGCGCAGAACGTGGCCGCGCCGCTGGAGCAGCAGGTCAACGGCGCGGACAACATGATGTACATGAACTCGTCGAGTTCATCGACCGGCAACATGACGCTCACCGCGTACTTCAAGACCGGCACGGACCCGTCGCTCGCGCAGGTGGACGTGCAGAACCGCGTGAATCTGGCGCTGCCGACGCTGCCCGATTCGGTGACCGCGCAAGGGGTCTCGGTGCAGAAGCGCTCGTCGGCGTTCATGATGGTGATCGCGATCTATTCGCCGGACAACACCTACGACCAGTCGTACGTGGCGAACTACGCGAACGTCTACGTGCTCGACGCGTTGAAGCGGATTCCGGGCGCGAATCAGGCGTCGATCTTCGGCTCGGCCGACTACGCCATGCGGATCTGGATCAAGCCTGACCGGATGGCGAAGCTCGGCATCACCGTCGCCGACGTGCAGCAGGCCGTCAGCAACCAGAACCAGCAGTTTTCCGCCGGCCGCCTCGGCCAGTCGCCGACCAACGGGCCCGTGCAGCAGACTTTCCCGGTCGCCACCAAAGGCCGGATGACCGAACCCGCCGACTTCGACAACATCATTCTGCGCGCTGGTTCGGGCGATGCATCGACGGTGCGCATCAAGGACATCGGCCACGCCGAGCTCGGCGCGAAAGATTATTCGCTGCGTGGCCGCTATAACGGCAAAACCGCCACGCTGATCGCCGTGTACCAGCAACCGGGCGCCAACGCACTGCAGGTCGCGAAAGAGGTGCGCCAGACCCTCGAACGGATGCAGAAGGGCTTTCCGCCCGGCCTCAAATACGAGGTCGCGCTCGACACGACCGAGTTCGTGCAGGAGTCGATCGGCGAGGTCGTGCATACGTTGCGCGACGCGGTGATTCTCGTGATTCTGGTGGTGTTCATTTTTCTGCAGAGTTTTCGCGCGACGCTCGTGCCGATTCTCGCGGTGCCGGTGTCGATTCTCGGCGCCTTCATCGGCATGATGGCGTTCGGTTTTTCGATCAACATGCTGACGCTGTTCGGCATGGTGCTCGCGATCGGCATCGTGGTGGACGACGCGATCGTCGTGATCGAAAACGTCGAGCGCAACATGACCGAGTTCGGTCTGCCGCCGAAAGAAGCCGCCAAACACGCCATGGACGAAGTCACCGGACCGGTGATCGCAATCGTGCTGGTGCTGCTCGCGGTGTTCATTCCGGTGGCGTTTCTGTCGGGCATTACCGGGCAGTTGTACAAGCAGTTCGCGGTGACGATTGCGGTATCGGTCGTACTGTCGGGCGTGGTGGCGTTGACCTTGTCGCCGGCGCTCGCCGCGATCCTGCTCAAACCGGAAACGAAAAAGAAGAACCGCTTTTTCCTCTGGTTCAACGAGCGTTTCGAGAGCATGACCGAAGGCTACGGCCGCGCGGTGCAGCTCGCGATTCGCCGTGTCGTGGTGTCGATCCTGCTGATCGTCGTGATGATCATCGCGACCGGCGGGCTCTTCAAGCACATTCCTTCGTCGTTCGTGCCGACTGAGGATCAGGGCTATCTGCTCGGCGCGGTCGTGCTGCCCGACGCCGCCAGCCTCGACCGCACCGGCGATCTGTCGCAGCGTGCCGAGCAATGGTTCGCCAAGCAGCCGGCGGTCAAATCGGTCGCGGCGCCAATCGGCTACAGTCTCGTGGATTCGCAGTACAAGTCGAACGCGGGCACCTTGTTCATCACGTTGAAGGGTTTCAAGGACCGCGGTGACAACGGCACCGCGGAAGACCTGATCCGCGACGCGAACAAGGCCTTTGCCGGTTACAAGGACGGCGTGGTGGTGCCGTTGAATCCACCGTCTATTCCGGGTCTCGGCACGACCGGCGGATTCGAGTTCTGGCTGCAAAGCACTGGCGACGGCAGCTACCAGGACCTCGAAGAACGCGTGCGCGCGTTCATTGCGAAGGCGCGCCAGAACCCGGCGCTGCGCGGCGTGAACTCGACTATCAACACGCACTCGCGGCAACTGCTGGTCGAGGTGGACCGCGAGCGGGCGGAATCGCTCGGCGTGCCGGTGCAGGATATCTACTCGGCGTTGCAAACCATGTTCGGTTCGGCGTATGTGAGTCAGTTTCCGAAGAGCAGCCGGCTCTTCCAGGTGATCGTGCAAGCCGAGCCGCAATACCGCACGCAGCCCGACGACATCCAGCAACTCTATGTGCGTAATCGCAGCGGCGACATGGTGCCGATCAAGGCGGTCACGACGTTCCGTTTCGTGCCGGGCTCGGACATCGTGACGCGTTTCAACAATTTCCCGGCCGCCAAGATTACCGGCGACGCCGCGGCCGGGCACAGTTCGGGCGACGCGCTCGCCGCGATGGAGCAGACCGCGCAGGAAGTGTTGGGCGAGGGCTACAGCTATGCGTGGAGCGGCCAGGCCTACGAGGAGAAACAGGCCGGCTCGACCGCCGCCGCGGTGTTCGCGTTTGCGTTGCTGATGGTGTTCCTGATTCTCGCGGCGCAATACGAGAAGTGGTCGCTGCCGATCGGCGTGCTACTCGCGGTGCCGTTCGCGCTATTCGGCGCGCTGATCGGCATTCTGCTGCGCGGCATGGAAGACGACGTGTACTTCCAGATCGGTCTGACCGTGCTGATCGCGCTCGCGGCGAAGAACGCGATTCTGATCTTCGAATTCGCCGTCGAGATGCGCGAGAAAGAGAACCTGTCGCCTTACGACGCCGCGTTGAAGGCCGCCAAACTGCGTTTGCGGCCGATCATCATGACGTCGCTCGCGTTCATTCTCGGCTGCGTGCCGCTGGCGATCGCGAGCGGCGCGTCGGCCGCGAGCCGCCGCTCGCTCGGCACCGGCGTGATCTTCGGCATGCTCGGCGCGACCGTCATCGCCCTGTTCTTTATTCCGATGTTCTTCTGGGGCTTCGAAACGCTGTCGTCGCGACGCAAGGGCAAACCTGAGCCGGCCGCCGAGCCGCCCGTTGTGCCCGGGCCGAAGGAGGGTTGAGCATGAGACCCTCGCTGCGTCGTCTCGCCCCGGTGGTCTGCGCGTGCTGGCTGGCCGGCTGCACGGTTGGGCCCAACTATCATCGGCCGGAGGTGGCAACGCCGGCGTCGTTCCGTTACGCCGCGCCGGACGCCGAAGTGGTCGACCCATCCGCGCTGCAATGGTGGAGCCAGTTCAACGATCCCGTGCTCGACTCGCTGATCGAGCGGGCGCTGGCGCAGAACAAGGATCTCTCGATCGCGGCCGCACGCGTCGACGAGTTTTACGGCCGCTTGATGACGACGCGCGCCGGACTGTTCCCGCAAGTCGGCGCGAACCTGGCCGGTGGCCGCAGCCGCGGCGTGCCCGCGCCGGGTTATCCGCCGGCTGTCGGCAATCAGGTGCAACTCGACGTGATGGCGTCGTGGGAGATCGATCTGTTCGGCCGGGTGCGGCGCATGACCGAAGCCGCGCGTGCCGACTATCTCGGCACTCAGGCCGCGCAGCAGGCCACACGTATTGCGTTGATCGCTAGCGTGGCGACCGCTTATCTGCAGTTGCGCGATCTCGATCAACGGCTGGAGATCGCGAAATCGACACTGTCCAGCCGCTCGGACGCGCTCGCGCTGTTTCAGGAGCGTTTCGGCGGTGGGGTGGTTTCGCAACTCCAGGTGAGTCAGGCGAAGTCGGAGTTTCAATCGGCGCAGACCTCGGTGTATGCGTTCGAGCAACAGATCGCGCAGCAGGAAAACGCGTTGTCGCTGCTGCTCGGCGACAACCCGGGGCCGATTCCGCGCGGCAAGCCGCTCACGCAATTAACGGCGCCCGCGATTCCGGCGGGACTGCCGTCGTCGTTGCTCGAACGGCGGCCGGATGTGCTGCAGGCCGAGCAGGCGTTGGTCTCCGCGAATGCCTCGATCGGCGCGGCGCGCGCGCAATACTTTCCGGAGATATCGCTGACGGGGCTGTTCGGCGCGGCAAGCACCGCGCTGTCCGGACTGTGGACCGGACCCGCACGCATCTGGTCGTTCGCGGGCGCGATATCGCAGCCGATTTTCACCGGCGGTGCAATTGCCGGCTCGGTACGCACGGCCGAGGCGCAGCAGCAGGAAGCGTTATTCAGCTATCAGCAGACGATCCAGTCGGCGTTCGCGGACGTGGAGAACGCGCTCGTCGGCGTGACGAGTACGCGCGATCAGTTGAAGGCGACCAATCAGCAGGTCGAGGCGCTGGTTCAATACACGTCGCTTGCCCATGATCTGTACGAGGGCGGCTATACGAGCTATCTGGAAGTACTCGACGCCGAACGCAATCTTTTCGCGGCGCAGTTGCAGCAGTCGCAGTTGCAGGACCAGCAGCTTGCGCAGATTGTGGCGTTGTATAAGGCACTGGGCTATGGCTGGACGGTGAACACCACGCAGTAGTGTGCGGTGAGCCTGCGCCACGGTCCCGTATGGTCCCGTACCATTCCGCACGAAGGAGCTTCGAAT
Source organism: Paraburkholderia bryophila (assembly GCF_013409255.1). Lineage (NCBI taxonomy): Bacteria > Pseudomonadati > Pseudomonadota > Betaproteobacteria > Burkholderiales > Burkholderiaceae > Paraburkholderia > Paraburkholderia bryophila. The sequence continues at coordinate 3,359,320 of NZ_JACCAS010000002.1, read as the reverse complement.
GGAACATCACTCTTTGAAAGACCGATTCCCGCCCGAACGCAGAAAGCTGATTCGTAGCAAGGTGCATGTTCTGCTCGCGGCAATTGGTACGTTGTCGGCGGTGGTGGGCATTGCCGTGGCGATCGACGGCGGGCTGGAGTTCAATCGCGTGAAGGTACTGGTCGGCGTGGCGATTATCGTGGTGTCGACGATTCTTTATATTTCGATGCTTTTCGTGTCGGCTAACGAGTGAAGGGAAACTCATGAATCAATTGCCCCGGCTTCTGCCGACGGCCGCGGCGGACGAAACGTTCGGCGGCGTCACCTATCACATTGGCGGCGAGCTGGTGCCGGTGCTCTCGGTCGACGTATCCCGGCAGCCGGTCTACTTCGAGCATCACATTCTGTTGTGGAAGAACTCGAATGTGCGCATTGGCATCCGGCCCGTCAAAGGCGCTGTGAAGCGGATGCTCGCCGGCATGCAGGTGTTCATTACGGAGGCGAGCGGCGATGGCATCATCGCGTTCAGTCGCGACGGCGCCGGTCACATCGTGCCGATCCATCTGCGCGCGGGTGAGGAATTGCATGTGCGCGAGCATCAGTTTCTGGCCGCGACCGGCAACGTGGAATACACGTTCGAACGGATTCGCGGCATCACCAACATGCTGTTCGGCCAAACCGGTTTCTTTATCGACAAGTTCCACGGACACGGCGGCGAAGGGGTTCTTTGGCTCCATGGCTATGGCAATGTGTTCGAGAAGGTGCTGGCGGCCGGCGAGACCATCGACGTCGAACCCGGCGGATGGCTTTACAAGGATCCGCAGGTCAAGATGGATACGGTGGTCGACAGATTAACCAGTGGCCTCTTTGGCGCAGGCGTCAATTTCATCGTGAACCGGTTCACGGGCCCGGGGCGCGTGGGGATTCAATCCATGTACCTCAACAACTCGACGTCGGATCGATAGGCCTCGCGTAGTGGCACATTAGCGCTGCACTAGCGACGCGCCGGTGTGTCAATCCGGCGCGTCGCGCAGGGCTTTTTTCATTTGATCGACTGGATCTGCGCCTGACTCAATTCCCACGTGTGCGGCGGCAACGGAATAAAGTGCGCGCCGGTCAGCCACGCCTCGTTGCCCTCGGACGGCAGGATCGTCCAGAGCAGAAAGCGACGAATCGCGGCGGCGGTTGCCGGGTTGGATTGCTGGGTGGAGACGACGGCGTACTCGTAGTTCACGAGCGGATAAGCGCCGCTAGCGGGCGCGAATACCAGCGTCAGGCGCTCGTCGGACGGCGTGCGCGCACCGAGCGAAGCAGCGCCGGCCATGATCGTATCGCGGGTCGGCAAGACGAATTCGCCCGCGCCATTCTTCAGCGCCGCCGTGCCGATTTTCGCCTGGGCGATGCTATCGCTATAGCTCCCGCCGACATAGCCAAGCGAGTAGTCAGTCGACTGGATCGACTTCACCATACCCGCATTGCCCGTGGCCGTTATGCCCGTAGGCACGCTGGGCCATGAGATCGTTGTGCCATAACCGTGATCGCTCTCCCACGAAGGCGTTGAGAACGTCAGGAATTGCGTCAACACGAAAGTGTCGCCCGAACCTTCCGCGCGACGGATCGGCACGATCGCGTGATGAGGCAGTGACACACCGGGGTTGAGCGCTGCGATTGGCGGCGCGTCCCACGAACGCACGGTACCCGAATAAATGCCGGCAAGCGTCGGGCCGTCCAGCTTCAGATGGATCGCATTGAGCCCCGGCACGTTGTAGTTGATCGACTGGGCAGCGATAGCCAGCGGCACATTGATGATCCGCGGATTGTGTTTGATCTCCGCGTCCGACATGTAGGCGTCCGAGGCGCCGATATTCACCTTGCCCGCGATCACCTGTTGGACACCCGCCTCGGAACCCGTGGCGCCGATATTGATCTGAACGCCGGGATGCGACTTGGCGTATTGCGCGACCCAAGTCGTAAGAAGCGGATACAGCAGCGTCGAGCCGGTTTCGTTGAGGGTCATCTCCTGTGCCAGACCAGGGGTACTGACCAGCACGGTGAGGGTCGCTGCGCCGAACGTCCATCCTGCGAAGTTGCGCCACTTTAACCAGAATCCCTGCCTGTTACGCGGGTGAGCCATGCGAGTCTCCGTCGCCTTGTTGGGAAAACATTGCATCAATCGCGTGCCGTTAGACGACCGCGTACGATTAGCGGCCGATCTGATCGAGGTTCACCCCATTCGTTTCGATACGGAACAGCCACGTGACCACGGCGCCGACGAGCGACGTACCCACCAGGATGTAAAGGAGCGGACCCGTGCCGATGCTGTTGAGCAGGATCGGAAACAGAAACGCCGTGGCGACCGCGCCGATCTTGCCGACCGCCGCTGCGAAGCCCGCACCCGTTCCGCGGATCGCGGTGGGGAAGACTTCGCCCGCGAGTAGATAGGTTTGCGCGTTCGGTCCGAGATTGGTCATGAAATTGAAGAGCATGAAGCCCGCGAAAATCATCGCGGTTTTCGCCGTACCGTCGAAGCTGTCGGAGAACGACGCGATCAGCAGGCCGACCGCGCAGCCGACGAAGCCGACGACCTGAAGCCAGATCCGCCCGAACTTGTCCGCCAGCGCAACCGCGAACATGATGCCGATGATCAGCAAGGCCGTAATCAGCGCGGCGCCCTTTGCGGCGAGGATATCGTTAAGGATCAGATCGGCGATGCTGCGCACGTGATCGGGCTTGGCGCCGAACGCCGTGGCGAGAATGGTCGGCGTGAAGATGCCGATGCCGTAGGTGCCCAGATCCTGCAGGAACCAGGGCGCGGAAGCGAAGATCGTCGCGCGCAGGTTCTTCCGTTCGAACAGCGCGAGGAAGCTGCCTTTGTCGTGCTCGCCTTTGCCGACCACGACGAATTCGCGCGCGAGGACGATCTCGGCGGGATACTGCGGGGAACGAACCAGCAGCCGGCGAGCGGCCAGTTCCGCACGATCGGTCGCGCCGCGTATGTGCAGCCAGTTGGGACTCTCGGTGATGTAGAAGCGCCCGATCGTCACCAGCAATGCTGGGAAAATCGCCGTGCCGTACATCCAGCGCCACGCGTCGAGCGTCGGCACCATCGACAGCACCAGAAAGCCCACGCCCGTTCCCGCCAGCGCGCCGACGGCCTGAAAGGCAAACGCGGCCAGCACCAGCTTGCCGCGACTCGTGCTCGGAATGCTTTCGGAGATGATCATGTGGGCGGTCGGATAGTCGCAACCGAGCGCCACGCCCAGACCGAACAGACACACCACCAGCGAAACGAAATTGGTGCAGAACACCAGCAGCACGAGAAACGCGACGAAGATGATCATCTCGACGATGAACATGCGTTTGCGTCCGAAGTGATCGGACATGCCACCCAGTCCGACCGCGCCAACCAGAATGCCGCACAAGCTCGCCGCACTGATAAAGCCGTTCTGTGCCGCGCCAATGCCGAACTCGCGTGAGATCAGCGGCAACGCCACACCGGTCATAAACACGACGAAGCCTTCAAAGAACTTTCCAGCCGCGGCGAGTGACCAGATGCGCCACTGCATTTTTGTCATCGGGCTCGAAGGAAGGCGTGTTCCGTCTGCCCACATCGGCCGCTCGTCGATGTACTCCTGAACCGACTTGACTGTTGCTTTTTGCAAGTCGTCCGTAGCCGCCATGTCGTGCATACGTAAGCTCCTGGTCAGATGATTACTGTTGCAGCGGTGATTCGCGTTTAACCAGCGTTGTGTGGAACATGAGGTGAGTTGAAGCGGCCGCAGTTGAGAGCCGCAGTGTGGCGTTGATTTCGTGACGGTATCGTGACGCTCGCGAGGGTCGTTCAGATGGCGGTGGGGCGCGGCGAGGGTAGAAGAGGGGGCTTTGCGTTGGTGAAGTGTTTTGTTCAGCGGTGTGAATAGCGAGAGAAGGTAGATGAAACCGAATAATCTGGAATCCGTAATGATGGCGGTGACGTGGAGAAAACCTCAACGCGCGCTACCGTACTTCTATCAAAAGTACTTCCATTTCCTTACCAAATCTCTCACAACCGCTTACTTGCCGGAAAGGAAAATGTTTCATATGATTCCAGCGTCTGATGAATCAGGGCTGCATGGGCTGCGATTCGAGTGCTGGGTCGCAGTGATGTCAAACCTGGACGGGCCGGCGAGGGTGGCGAGGCCGGCAAGCCACGCTTATTTGAAGTAACGGGTGTTACGGGTCGGTAAGCACTGAATGTCGTCATGCAGGCTGCCAACATGTTCTCCCTTGTTTGATCTCACTGGAGGTGTGCGTGAATATCGGTTCCCTTGCAAGCTCCGCAGTCGCAGCATCAAATCAATGGACGACGTCGTCGTCGAACCAGCGGGCGCCGTCGTCAAATTCGAATTTCGTTCAAACAGTGGACCGTATCGCCGGCGACGTGGTCCATGTTGCAGCGGCGGTTGCAGCGGTTGCGCCTGTGGTGGGTTTGATTGGCGGGATTATCAATGTGTTTGTCTGACGCTTGGTCGGCATCCCCGCGACGGTTGTCGCCGCGCCATCGTCGGCCGGCAGATCCGCGAGACGCCAATCCAGTTGCTAGATCTGGCAATCGATCTTCACCAACTCCTGGCGATATTTTCCAGCACCTTTGACTTCGGCTAATTGATTCACGATGTCAGTGACAAGCCTGTGACAAAGTGAGTTCATCAGATCGGAAATAGTGGACTCCAGTTGAACCGGGCGAGTTGGCACGAGATTATCAATCTATCAGGCATAGAATAATCGGGTTGAATAATTTAATTTCACATTTTTATGCCGATACCATATTTTACTCATAATTTTGTTTACTTGGAAAATGCAGCAGTCCATTATTAGCGAGCCACGAAGGTCCTTTTTATTTATTATGGATTTTTTGGCGCCACGCTTAACGGGGCAACGCCTTCCAGTTGCATATTGAAGACGCCTACTCACTTCAATAATTCGCTGGTTCATGTGAGAGGCCATTCCGAGGATAAAGACATGAGTGCAAATACATTTGCAGGACAGTGGATCGACGGCAACAACACAAAAATTACGATTACCGGTGCCTGGGACGTTGTTTCCGTTCAGTACTCAGGCGGCCGCGGCCCCTTTCAAGGCTATAGCTCAAACCTGGGCGCCCCGGTTTTGACGGTCAATTTCACTGACGATCAACCGCCTAAAACGGGTGTTCTGGCGACTGACGGTAAGTTGCTGTGGTCGAACAACACTGTTTGGCACCGTGGCTGATATTCTGCATTGATGTAAATGAAAATGTCTGCGCAAAAAATTTGCGTGATTTGGTGTCGCGACTTTTCATAAATATTTACATCAGCGTTTTTTAGCCAGAACATGTGGCCACAGCAAATCTTCAGTGATGGGTTGTGGTCATTTTTTAGCGGTCAGTCTCAAGGCCACCTTGTTTGAATCGCTGGAATTAACGACTGGACAAACCCAATGCGTTATACCCATGCGCGGAAGTGGAAGTTTTATCCATTGCTCGAAATTTAGACCCCAGAGATCCAACTGGCCGTTTTTCCTCGCGCCTGAACAAAAGTGCACCAGCCGCTCGACCTGACGCACGCATAGCTGCAGCCGTTCAGCCGCCAGGACGATCGTCAGGCGATGCTGGACGACCGCCTCGATGATCTTCACACGCTCGAGCTCGTGCATGCTGATCGTGATGAATCCACGTCCGTTCATGGTCTGGCTCCGGGCTGGCTGTGTTGCCGCAGCATGCGCCACAGCCGTCAGCCCGGAGCAGGAAACCGGACATTTCTAATGAGCCAGAACCGGACATTTCTAAAAAGCTCTGACAGACAGATGGTTGATAATTTATCTTATGTCAAATTACATAGCTAACCACACAGATCATCCACCAAGAGCAATCGCAAACAACCCGCGTCGCCATTTCGTGTGGCTACCGCCCAGCTTCGCCTAAAAACACCTGCTCGGCCCACAGCGAATCGCGAATCGCGAATCGCGGAACGGTATCCCTCAACAGCGTCCTCATCCCCCCAGATACTGCGTCGCAGACAACACCGATGCCGCGATAACGATAGGCACATTCGCCCCGCTCATGACGGAAACCGTCATCTGACCTTGAGGAACGAACTGCACCTTGGTAATGGCGTTACTGATGCCGAGATAGTACGGCCACATCCCTTGACTCCCGGCCTCGCTGATCACGCGCTGATCGGCCTTACTGAATGCCGTGCTCGACGTGAATTGAATATTCAGCCCGGACACGACGTACAGGCCGCCCACGAACGACTGCATATTGCCGTTCGGACCGAAGGTCGTCTGCCAGTTGATCGGCGAATCGGGATTCCACGGATTCCCTGTCTTCGTGGCATGCGCCAGTGAAAGCGCGGACGATACGTACCAGTCCGCTGGCGCAGGCGCAAACAACAACGCATTCTTGAACTTGAACTGCCCCGACACGTTGCCCGAGGCGAACGAGACGCTTGGCCCGGCTGCCGGTTCGCTATTGCTCCACAGGCCCCAGAACGCCGGGTCGGCGACGGCATCATTGGAAAAACCAAAGCTGATCGTCGATGCCGAATGGAGCTGACGGGCCAGACCGGCAACCCCAACGCTCCAGGCTGGGGGATTGTCCCCCCAATTGGTCAGGCGCTGCTTCGCGGCCTTGATCGGATCGAGCGGATTGGTCCCGGCGATCAACGAGTTGATCAACGCCGAGTACGCCTGAAAAAAGGTCTCGCCGCTCCCGCCGCCCGCAGACGAGAAAATCGGCGGCGCACCGGGAATAGTATCGAGGTACGACCACAAAACACTATCGTCCGCGGTCAGTGCAGCAGCCGGCTGAAATACCTGCCCCCGACTGGGATCGAGGCCAATCGCAGCAAACTCGGTTTTGGCAAATTGCTGTTGTAGATCGACAAACGACGTCATGATTGCTCCCCTCGCCCGCTTGGAAAAAGCACGGGAAACGCAAGGATCCCGTGCGGCGCCATACGACATGCCCGCCGTAATCGGCACGGCGGGCATGTCGAGACCGTGAGACGGCCAATGGCGAGTGCTAGCTGTAGAACTCCTCGATCAAACGCTTCGATGCCAGCGCTTCATGTCCGAGATACTGGCCAGCCGTCAGCACGATGCAGCCGATCACGATCGGCACGTTGGCTTTACTCGTGATGGTCACCGTCATCCGGCCGTCCTTGTCGAATGACGCACTCGTGCTGGAACCGCCCGAGCTGCCGGAGGAATAGAACGGCCACAGGCCATTGCCCTGATTGCTCTGTATCTGGCTTTGCTCCTCCTGGCTGTACTGCGCCGCCGACACGACCGAGATGTTCATCTTGTTGGCAATCAGCAGGCTCGAGGCGAACCGCTGCATGTTGCCGTTCTTGCCGAAGGTCGTGTCCCAGGTAATCGGGTTGTTCGACGTCCATGGCGCCTTACCGGGGTTGTTGAACGCCATGCCGAACGCCGAGGAACTGTACCAGTCGCCCGGCGTGGCGTTGAACGGCAGCACGTTGTCGAACGAGGCTTTGACCGACACGCCGCCCGACGCGAATTTCTCGCTGATCGACGACGACGAACTGCTGCCGCCCCACAAGCCGAAAAAGCCCGAGGTGGAGCCTTGGGTCCACGTCTTCGAGACGTCGGTCTGCCAATTGCTTGCGCTCACTTCGAACGAACGGCTCGGCGCTTTCTTCAGCAACGTGAGCATCTTCGAGTAGCCTGGCGAGAACGTCACCGGTTCGTCGCCCACGGGTTTGTACGGTGTCACGTTCATCTGCGCCGCAAAAACCGGATCGAGCATGGCGGCGGCCAGCGCGGATGCGCCCGACGTTGCGTTAGCGGAACACGGTTGACAGTAAAGCGCCCAGTTACGGAACGCGACGGCACCGGTTTTGACTTCGTGGTCTTTAAGCGCCTGCTGGTAGGCGGCCCAGCAGGTCGGGCCGATGGTCGACTGGAAATTATTCGGCGCGGACTGCAAGGCGGACATGACGCCTTGATAGTCGGCGAGAAATTGATTTCCGCCCGAGAACTGCGTGTTCTGGGTCAATGAAGCGACCGGCAAATTGTTCAGATACGCCCAGAGCAGTTCGTCAGCGTCGTCGCCTCCCGTGAGCGGCGGCGAGGGTTGAATAATCTGGAACGGATCCTGATTGCTATAACCAAGCCCTTGGGCCAGTGCGTTATAAAAACCGGCCTGCAGATCGACAAAATTTGACGGGGTTGCCATGTGAGCCTCTCAGGTAAAGGGAACTGCGCGTGACCAAGGAGTCCGTTCGCTTGACGACGGAATCGCACGTGACGAAGGGGTTCGCTCGCCGAATAAAGGGAACTGCGTGTGACCGGGCGGCCCACTCGATGATTGACGGTCTCCTTTCGTTTGAGTCGCATTCAAGTCACTTGCGACGTCAATTTTTTTGCAAATCTGCGCTGGAAGAGCGTTCGTTAATACCTACCATTGTTAGCAGGTAGACGGAGGCATCGTACGGGCGCAACTATCGCCGTTTATTCATTCAGCGTACTAATCATGCCGCATTATTTGTTTAGCATGCCTGATGCCTCTTGTTTAAAGGAGTAACGCACGGCGGCCGAACTTAGGCGGCTGGAGAGAGGCCCAGTTCGCCACGAAAAATGACGAAGACGCGCATAAAAGTAATGATTTGAAATATTCGTATTCGTTCAGCAGCACGCCTGCGTGTGTGAAAATTTTCGGGCATTCTTACTAACGGAAGCACGTCACTCGGGGACGAATCATGACGAACAAAACGACTGTCGCTTGCGCAATGCTGATGGCGGGATTGCTGGGTGCGCAGCAGGGACAGACTCAGGAGAGGGCGGACTATCTCACCGTCAGCGCTTTCGGCGTGGCGAGACCGTTTGAATCGCCCGTTCCGTTAGACGGGAACGTGAAAGCGTTCTGCGTGAATGGCAATGCACAGATTGGTGGCTTTAGCGGCCAGGTGACGGATTCCACCACAACGGGGCTTCCAACCAGCAGTTCTTGTTCAGGCGACTACGTCGTTCGCGGTTCTGTCAAACAGCCGGGAGGTTCGCCGGTAGAGTGTTCTGCCGTGACCGTCGCTCGGCCTCAGGGCGGATGGAATGGCAATACCCACTACGCGCACTTTGGAAGCGTTGTCGTTAGCGACAACAAGGTGCTGTGCTCGATGGGCGGTGAATAACGCCATTAGTGCTTCTGGCTACCGCGCGGTCCAGCCCCCATCGACCACCAGATCGCTCCCCGCCATAAATGCGGCGTCGTCGGAAGCGAGAAACGCGGCGGCGGCCGCGATGTCTTCCGGCCGCCCAAGGCGCTTAAGTACCGTCTGACTTTCGAAGGTTCGACGCATGCCTTCGGGATCGTCGCTGCTGGCAAAGACGTCTTCGAGCAATTGCGTCGCGACCGGCCCCGGGCACAGACAATTCACCCGGATACCCTGCGGCCCGTGATCGATAGCCATCGCCTTGCTTAGCATGACGACCCCGCCCTTCGACGCGCAGTAGGCAGCGACGCCCGCTTCGCCGACAAGCCCCAGTTCGGACGCCACGTTGATAATCACGCCGCTGCCTTGCTGCTGCATGACGGGGATCACTGCACGTGAGCAGAGAAAAACACCCTTGAGGTTGACTGCCATCAACTGGTCCCACTCGTCTTCCGTTGTTGTCACAACGGTCTTGGCAAATTCGATGCCCGCGTTATTCACGAGGATATCGACACGGCCATGCAGTTCGAGCGCCTTACTGACCAGCGCGCGGACCTGCGAATCGACACTCACGTCTGTCTTCACAAAGCTGGCGGTGCCTTGCGCGCCGTTCAAACCCGGCAACGGGTCATGCGCATCGTTCACATCCGCGAGCACGACATGTGCGCCCTCGTCTAGGTAGCGCTTCGCAATCGCATAGCCGATGCCGCGTTGCGCGCCGGTGACGATGGCGACTCTGTTTTTCAGTTTCATCGATGAAAACTCACGCTGGTCAAAACGCAAGCGTACCCCATCAATCGAGTCGCTCAAGACACTGGACGCTTTTCAAATAATCGCGCCCTACCCTCGCTGCGCCTCCCAACCAATCCCAAGACTCTTCTGCAGCGAAACAAAGTCCTTCAGCAACTCCGCCTGCCCCGCCACCACATTCTGCTGCGCAGTAAATTCCTCCCGCTGCGTATCCAGCAGATCGATCAACGTCGACACTCCCGCCGAATACCGCTGCCGCATCAACGTGGCCGAATGACTCGCGGACGCTTCCACCTTCTGCAACGTCACGACGTGCTCACGCTGATGCCCATAGCGCGACAGCGATGAATTCGCATCCTGCAACGCGCCGAGCACGGCCTTCGTGTAACGCGCCTCGGCTTCGTCACGCGACGCCTCGGCCGCATGCACACTGCCCAACGTACGCCCGAAATCGAGCGCATTCCACTGCAGATACGGCGCACCGATCCAGCTGAAATTGCTCTTGCGCACGAGATGTCCAGGATCGCCCGCACTGAAACCGATATCGCCGAGCAGTGTCACCTTCGGGAAAAAATCCGCGACATGTTCGCCGATCTGCGCATTGCTCGACGCGAGGCGTCGCTCGGCCGCGCGAATATCGGGTCGCTGCTGCAACATCGTCGACGGATCGCCGATCGCCACCGTAGCGGGCAGCGCCGGCAACGGCTGCACATCCGCAAGCTGCGCGTCCAGCGCGCCGGGCTCACGGCCGGTCAGCACGGCGAGGCGGTCGAGCGAATCGGTCACTTGGGCGTCGAGCGGCGTCAACGTGCCGCGCGTGTTTTCCACCTGCGTGGTCAGACGCTCGACGTCGACGTCCGCCGCCGTGCCGCGCGCCCTGCGTTGCTGCGTCAACGTCAAACTCTTCTGCTCGGTTTCCGCCTGACGCTGGGCCAATGCGAGCCGCGTCTGCTGGTCGCGCAGATCGATGTAAGCCTGCGCCACTTCAGCCGCGAGCGACACGCGCGTGTCCGCGAGATCGGCGTCGACCGCTTCGGCATCCGCGGAGGCCGCTTCGATCGCCCGCCGCGTGCCGCCGAACAGATCGATTTCCCACGTGGCGTCGAAGCCGGCCGTATAAAGCTGCAACGGCCCTCTTCCCGACGAACTCGCGCCGCTACCGCTCGACGAGTTCAGCGTGCTCAGATCGGGCTCACGCATACGCAGCGCCGCGGCATCGCCGGAGAGTTTCGGCAATTCGTTCGCCCGTTGCTGCTGCAATTGCGCGCGCGATTCCCGCAGCCGCGCTTTTGCGGCATCGACGTCGGGATTGTGCGCGAACGCGGCGGCGATCAGGTCGTTCAGTTGCGGGTCGTTGAAGGCGAGCCACCACTGGTTCGACGCGGGCGCCGCCGTCGTCCCGACAGCCGGCGTGCGCACGAAAGTAGCGCTACTGCGGGCGTCCTGCGCGACCGGCGGCGCACCGCGATAATCCGGGCCGACGGTGCAGCCCGGCAAGACGGACAGCAACGTAACGGCGGCGAGTGCGAAACACGTAAGACGGTTGGACATCATGGGGCGATTGAAGAGCATTAGTGTCCAGCGGACGAAGGCAGCGGCGCATTCCTGCGCGGTGTTTTCAACAGCAGCGCGAGCGGAATGCAGGCAAGCAACGCGATACCGAGCAGATAGAAGGTTTCCGAGTAAGTCATCACGGTGGCCTGGACCTGGATCTGCGCACCGAGCTGGCCGAGCGCACGCATTTGCGAGTACGCCATATCTCCCGTATGGGTGAACCAGTTCGCCGCGTTGGCTGCCAGCGTCTCCTGACCGATCAGCGAATTGGCGCTGACCGACTCGCGGATCGTGGCGGCATGAAACGTCGTGCGCCGGTCGATCACGGTGCCGATAATCGCGAGACCAATCGACCCGCCGAGATTGCGCGCCATGTTGTAGAGCCCGGCGGCATCGCCCGAATCTTCACGCGACACGGCCGCCATCGACGCCTGATTGAGCGGCATCATCGCGAGCATCTGCGCAGTACCGCGAATCAGTTGCGACCACACGAAATCGTGGCCGACACTCTGCGCGGTCAGGTCGATGTCGATCATGCAACTGATCGCGTATAACGTCAGCCCGGTGATCACCAGCACACGGAAATCAAACTTGCCCAATAGCTTCGGCAGCACCGGCATGATCAGGAAGGCGGGCAACCCGGACAGCAGCATGATCGCGCCGGCCTGCTCGGCGTTGTAACCCGCCACCACGCCGAGAAACTGCGGCAGCAGATACGACACGCCATACAGCGCCGCGCCGACCGCGGAGACGATCACGATCACGCTGGCGTAGTTCGGGTTGAGCATCAAGCTCAGACGCACAATCGGTTTTTTCGCGGTCATTTGCGAGGCGGCGATCAGGAGCATGCCGAAGAGCGAGACACAGGTGAGCGTCACGATCATCGACGATTCGAACCAGCGCTCGCGTTGACCGTTCTCCAGCACCACGGTGAGCGAACTGAGGCCGATCGCCAGCCCGACGATACCGAGCCAGTCCGCCTTCATAAACGCTTCCCAATGCGGCCGGTCCGACGGCAGGCCGACGATCAACAAAGTCATTAGCGCAATACAGACCGGCAGATTGATAAAGAAGCACCAGCTCCAGCTAATGTTCTCCGCAAGCCAGCCGCCGACCACCGGGCCAAACAGCGGCCCCAGCAACACGGTCAGGCCGAACACGGTCATGCCGACCGGCATCTGCGAGAGCGGCAGCCGCGTGCGGATGATGGTCTGCGCCGTTGGGATCATCGCCCCGCCGGCGAAGCCCTGCCCGATGCGGCCGATGATCATCATCGGCAACGTGTGCGACCAGCCGCACATCATCGAAAAGCCAATGAACAGCACTGAGTTGGTCAGCAGGAAATTGCGCAAGCCGAACACGCGTGTGAGCCACGCGGCGAGCGGAATCATCACGATTTCCGACATAAGATAGCCGGTCGAAATCCACGTGCCCTCAGTACCGGTGGCGCCGATTTCGCCTTGAATTTGCGGCAGCGCGGAGTTCGTGATCGAGATGTCGAGCGTGGCCATCAACGCGCCGAGCGCGCCGGCGGCGACCGCGATCCAGTCGCTGGCGCTGGCGCGTTCCTCGGCGTGCGGCGCAGTGGCTGCGGTCGCTGCGGCGGGCGTGGTGGGCACTGCGGCGCCCGGCTCAGCCATGACGGTTCTCGGCATCGATCCGTTCGTCGCGGTCGCGCGCCGAACGCGTATCGACATCCACGTTGACGGACAGACCCGGCAACAACACACTGCGCGTCTCCGCGCCGGTGTCGATGCGAATCCGCACCGGCACCCGCTGCACGATCTTCGTGAAGTTGCCGGTGGCGTTTTCCGGCGGCAGCAGCGCGAATTGCGAGCCGGTGCCCGGCGAGAAACTGTCGACCACGCCGTGCAGCGTATGACCCGGTAACGCGTCGACGTGCATTTCCACCGGCTGACCGACCCGCATCTGCCCGACCTGCGTTTCCTTGAAATTGGCCAGCAGATAGGTGCTTTGCACCGGCACGACCGTCAGCATCCGCGTGCCGGGTTGCACGTATTGCCCGACACGTACCGTGCGATCGCCGATCTTGCCGCCGAGTACGCTGCGCACCACGGTGTTGTCCAGATCGAGTTGCGATTGCTGCGCGCTGGCCTGGGCCGCTTCGAGTTGCGCTCGGGCCTGCGCGAGTTGCGCGGTGGCCGAGCCGATCTGCGAGCGAGCCGCCTCGACCGCCGCGGAATTCGCCGTGAGCGTGGCGTTGGCCTGATCGCGGCTGCTGGTCAATTCCGCCAGCCGTTCACTGGTTTCAGCGCCGGTCGCGACGAGCGGAGCGTAACGCCGCACTTCGTCGCCGGCATGCTGGGCGCTCACGCGCGCCACCTGCTGCTGCGCCTGGGCCTGCGCGATATTCGACTGCTGCTGTTTGATATCCGCCTGGGCTCGCTCGATGTCGGCCTTGCGTGCGTCGATCGTGGCCAGCGCCTGATCGAGCGCCACCCGATACTGACGCGCGTCGAGATGCACGAGCGGATCGCCCGGCTTCACAACCTGATTGTCAGCGACGTAAACTTCAGTGACGTAGCCGGCGATTTTCGGCGCGACCGTGACGCTGTCGGCCTGCAGATAAGCGTCGTCGGTGCTTTCGATAAAGCGGCCCACGGTCCACCAGCGGGCGAGCCAGACCGCGCCGACAATCAGCGCGACGACGCCGAGCGCGATCAGCACGGTTCGCCGACTGGGACGTCGAGCGCCCGCCGTAAGCCGATCGTGAGCGGGAGTCGCGCGAGAGGGAGAGCCTGCGGTGGTTGACATCTAAGTGGTCCAATTGTTTCCGGTTGGCACAATTATTCCAGTCGGTAAAATTGTGTCAAGTGATATATTTCGGAAGATGCTCGTAGGGGCAATTCCTTACGAACGTAATGAAGAAAAGAGAGGCGGAGAACAACGCATGAACACCGCAAAAAGACTGCGGCACTCGCCGGTAGGCGGCTATGCGCGCGGCGAAGAAACGCGTCATCGAATCATCGAGGCGGCGGTCGAGCTGTTTGGCGAACACGGTTTCGAAGGCGCGTCGACGCGCGAGATCGCGGCGCGCGCCGGCGTCAACGCGCCCGCGCTGCAGTACTACTTCGAGAATAAGGAAGGGGTGTATCGCGCTTGCGTCGAGGCACTCGCCGACGACGCCTTGAAGACCTTCGGGCCGGCCATCGAGCATGCGCAGCAAGTGGTGCGTGAGAACGCCGACACCGCGACCTTGATCGACGCCTACCTGCGCATTCAGGACGTGATGGCGGACCGCACCTTCGAGAAAGCGAACAAGCCCGGCCGGCGGATGTTCTTCGCCCGCGAGCAGGCTGGCTACGAACCCGAAAGCGCGACGCAGATTCTGGCCTGCAAGATCCGCGAGCCGTTAAACGATGCGAGCGCGGCGCTTCTCGCACGAATTACCGGACGTGCCGCCAACGACCCGTTGACACTGATCCGCAGCTTCAGTCTGCATGGGCAACTGGTGATTTTTCACGTCGCGCATCGCTCGACGTTGTCGATGCTTGGCTGGAAGAACATCGATGCCGAGAAGGCCGAACAACTCAAGTCGGCCGTGCGTGACCAGACACGCACGCTGCTTGAACACTGGAGCCGGGAACGCGACGAAGCGCTCGCGGCGGCCGCTACGCCTACTATCCCCGCTGCGAGCAAAGCCAGATCGCGCAAGCGGAGTTGAGCCGCCGCGCTGTTTCGAATGCTGCACAGCGTGCACGAACAAAGGGCGGTGTATTGCAATTCGTCCACCGCACCGAACGAATCGCAACACACCGCCCTTCTGAACGCCCTATTCCGGCGTCGCTACAGCACGGCAAGAACCTGCCGCATCAGAACGAATGCTTCATCCCGATCCGCACGTCCGACTGCGTGTTCGACGTCGACGGCGTGAAGCTATAGCCGATCACCGCATTCACGCCATTCGACGCCCGCAGATAATCGCCCGAGACATACACGTCGGTACGTTTGGACAGCAGATAGTGCAGACCGAGCGAGCCCTGATTCCAGTGGTTGCTTTCAAAGCTCGTGTGTTGATAGCCGCCGTACAGCATCAACGCCGGCGTGAACGAATACGACGCGCCACCTTCATAGACCTGCATATGCGAGGTCTGTCCGAGGCCCTTGATGGTCGTGTACGTAAAGTCACCGCTCAGCATGACTTTGCCGATCGTATACGCCGCGCCGACTGCAAACGCGCCTTGCTTGTCCACCGGGAACGACGACGCACTAAACAGATCGGTTACCGCCCCGGTCGTCGGATTGACGGAAACGGTCGGCTGGCCGAGGAAGGTCTTGGTGCCGATCATCGCGTACGGATCGAACGCGTAAATACCGAACGGATTGTTCAACTGCGTATAGGCCGCGCCCATGTTGAACGCCGCGTGCTCATAGCGTGCGCCCACGCTCCACGCGCTCTTCTGATGGAAGTCGCCCGCGGTATTGCCGAACGAATACATACCGCCGAACGAGAAGCCCGACCAGTCAGGCGACATGTACTTGAGCGAATTCGGCAGCCGGTCGCCATTCATCCGGTCGAAGTCGCCCTGGTGGATCGCATAACCGCTCGCCCAGGCAGAGATGTTGTAGATCGCGACGAACTCATTCGTCATGTCGAGCTGGTTGCCCAGCGTGACACTACCCCACTTGCTGCTTTTCAAACCGACATACGCCTGGCGGCCGAATTCCGCGCCACCGAATGCATATTGCCCGTTACCCAGGTGGAAACCCGATTCGAGCGTGAAGATCGCCTGCAATCCACCGCCGAGATCTTCCGTGCCTTTGAAGCCGATCCGGTTACCGTACGACACGCCGTCGTCGAATTTGTACTGATGCGCGCCACCGGCATTGTTCACGTAGGTAATGCCGGCGTCCAGAATGCCGTACAGGGTGACGCTGCTTTGTGCGTGGACCGCCGTCGATGCGCATACGGCGCTCGCCGCGATGGCGAGTCCCGAGAGGCTAACGGCATTGCTCTTCTTCATCTGATTCTCCCCTGCTCTTTGCCTGCTTATTTCGTTGGATAAAGCGATCCCTGCCGCGCGCTGTAACCCAGCGCGCCGCGCTTCTCGCATGACGGGCAGTTCGAAACCGGTTGAGACTGACTGAAACGGCGGAGGCCGGCGTCGATGACTTCGTTGACCAGACGAAGCGGTATCGACGGGACAAGAATACGGGTCCAGATTTAGTTTGATTCGACCGGAAGCGACATGAATCTGTCGCTCAGCGACCTTCAAGCCACTACTTCATCATTACTTCACGCCGAGTGCGGTTTGCACGGCTTGCAAGCCATTGGCGCCATTAGCGGTATTCACGCCATCCAGCCAGGTCTTTAACAATTCCGGATGACGTTTGAGCGCTTCGGTCGCCGCGGCATCCACGCCGGTCTTCTTCTCCAGTACTTCGGTAATCACGCCATTTTCCAGATCGACATTGAACGTGAGTTGTTTGAAAAGACGCCCCACGTTCGGACACTGCTCCGCATAGCCGCTGCGCGCGACCGTATTGACGGTCGCACCGCCGTAGTGTGGACCGAAGTACTTATCGCCGCCGTCGAGATAGGTCAGCTTGAACTTCGTGTTCATCAGATGCGGCTCCCACGCGAGAAACACGATCCACTTCTTCTCGCGCACCGCTCGCTCCACCTGCGTGAGCATGCCGGTTTCGCTCGATTCGACGAGCTTCCAGCTACCGAGTCCGAAGGCCTTGTCGTCGACCATCTTCTTGATGTTCTGATTGGCCGGCGACCCCGGCTCGATACCGTAGATCCTGCTGTCGAACTTGTCGGCGTTCTTTGCGAGATCCGCGAATGAGTGAATACCCGCAGCCGCTACGTAATCCGGCACCGCAAGCGTGAACTTCGCGTCGCTCAGATTCGGATGCACGACCTCGATCGACTTCTCTTCCTCGAACGGTTTGACGACCGGCGCCTGCGCCGGCATCCAGTTACCGAGGAACACGTCGATTTGACCTTTCTTCAAGCCCTGGTAGGTGATCGGCACCGACAGATTGGCCACGTTCTGCTTGTAGCCGAGCGCCTTCAGCAGCACGCCGGTCATTGCATTGGTCGCATCGATATCGGTCCAGCCCGGCCCCGCCATATTGACCTGCGTGCAGGACTGCGGCTCGGCAGCCGCCGCGAAGG
The DNA here is from genome assembly GCF_013409255.1 of Paraburkholderia bryophila. Classification (NCBI taxonomy): domain Bacteria; kingdom Pseudomonadati; phylum Pseudomonadota; class Betaproteobacteria; order Burkholderiales; family Burkholderiaceae; genus Paraburkholderia; species Paraburkholderia bryophila. The sequence goes on along the minus strand of NZ_JACCAS010000002.1, from coordinate 3,341,701 downwards.
TCGTCGCCGCGCAAAGCAGCGCCACGCCGTATACCGCCTGTTTGAAGAGGTTTTTCATCATGTCGGCTTCCTGTAGGTGAGATCGATAAGGCATTCTGGTATCAACGGACAACAGCGGGAAAACGCGCCATCGCTTCGAGCGTGTCGAGGTCGATGTGATTGCGCATATACCGCTGGCTCGCGTCCACATGCGGCTGCCAGTCCCACGACGCCACCGTGCCCTGCGTCGTGGCCTCGAAATGAAATCGGCGCCGCCGCTGGCTTTGCAGGACTTCGTCGTGCAACGTATCGAGATTCCAGCGCTGCACGATTTCTTCGCGCAATGCGGCGACCTGTGACGCGTATTCCGCAAGTGCCGCGAGGTTCTTGCGCTCCAGCGGATCGGCGTCGACATCGTAGAGTTGGTCGGGATCGACCGGCGTGTGAATGAATTTGAAACACCCGCGCCGCAGCATCACGATCGGCGCAATCGCGCCCTCGGCAAGGTACTCGCCGATCGCTTCGTCGTGACCGCCGTGCGTACCGAGAAGATGCGGCACGAGACTCTGGCCATCTAGCGAATCAGGCCACTCGGTAGGCGTTTCGCCGCGGGCCAGTTCGACCAGCGTCGGCAATAGATCGAGATGTGACACCGAGCTCTGCACGCGGTGCGCGTCGAATTGCTGCGGTGCATGCACGATCAGCGGAACGCGGCAACCGCCCTCGAAAAACGTCATCTTGTACCAGAGCCCGCGTTCGCCGAGCATTTCACCGTGATCCGACGTGACGACGATCACCGTGTCTTGCGCGAGTCCGGACTGGTCGAGCGCGTCGAGAATCGCGCCGAACTGGTCGTCGACATAGGAGATCGCGCCGTAGTACGCGCGGCGTGCGTTGCGGATCTGCTGATCGGTGGGCGGCGTGCGGTCGGTTTCGCACACGTGGCGCAGGCGCCTGGAATGCGCGTCCGCTTCATCGAACGAATCGCGATGCGTGGGCAATGCGATATCTTCGTCGCGATACATGTCCCAGTACTTTTTCGGAATCGCGTACGGGTCGTGCGGATGCGTCAACGAGGCCACCATGCAGAACGGCCGTGCATCTTTGCCGGCATGACGTTCGCGCGCGATATCGAAGAGCTTCTGACGCGTGGTGAACGTGACTTCGTCGTCGAAGTCGAGTTGATTGGTCCGCACGCACGGCCCGGCGTCGAGCACGGAACTCATGTTGTGATACCAGCTCGGCCGTGAATTGAAGTCGTCCCAGTTCGGCGTCCAGCCGAAATCGGCCGGATAGATGTCGGTGGTCAGCCGCTCTTCGAAGCCGTGCAGTTGATCGGCGCCGCAGAAATGCATCTTGCCGGACAGAATCGTGCGATACCCTTCGGCGCGCAAATAATGCGCGAACGTCAGCGTTTGCGACGGAAATTCCGCTGCATTGTCGTAAGCGCCAATCGCGGAAGGCAGCTTGCCCGACAGAAATGAAAACCGCGACGGCGCGCAAAGCGGACTCGCGCAATAGGCGGAGTCGAATACCACGCCCTGTTTGGCGAGACGGTCGAGATTGGGGGTTTTCGTCAGCGGATGGCCGTATGCGGCGAGCGCGAACGGCGTCATCTGATCGGCCATCAGAATGAGAATATTCTTTTTGGTGTCAAGCATGGGAGTGCGCCTCGAATAGAATCGCAAGTGTCGGTGCAAGAAGCGGTGCAAGAAGCCGGCAGGCGTCGCGCGCAATGTGCCACGCGCTGTTCTGGCCACCGCGATGAGCACCACTATTGCCGTCCAATTCGCGGCTGTGAAGACGGCAATTCGTTATGTGTCTATAAGGGGGCGTTATGTCGAGGCAGGATCGCTTGCCGCCTATGCAGGCGTTGACCATGTTCGAGTCCGCCGCGCGTCTCGCCAGCTTCACGGCCGCGGCCCGGGAACTCGGTTCGACGCAACCGGCGGTGAGTCAGCGCGTCGTGCAGTTGGAAGAAGCGCTCGGTGCGCCGCTCTTCGAGCGCGGCCATCGCGGCGTCACGCTGACGGAAGACGGCGAGCGGCTGTTCGAAGCGGTGCGCCATGCACTCGACACGATCCGCGCGGCGACTACCGAGATCCGCGCGCGGCGCACACCGCAAACGCTCACGCTCTCCACCGACTTCGGCTTCGCCACGTATTGGCTGATGCCGCGTCTGTCGCAATTCAAGGCGCTGATGCCGGACGTGGACGTGAAAATCATCACGTCGCAGAGCGTGTTCGATCCGTCGCACGATCAGGCGGACATTGCGATCGCTTTCGGCGACGCGCACGCGGACTGGACCGCGCGCGGCGTGGTGAAGCTCTTCCCCGAGCACGTCATGCCGGTATGCAGCCCGGCCTTTCTCGCCGCGCATCCGTCATTGCGCACGCCGTCCGACTTGCCGGGCGTGCCGCTGCTGCATCTCGAACCCACGCAACCGGCGCGCTGGCTGTCGTGGGCCGACTGGTTCGCCGCGCACGCTCTCGACACACCGGCCGCGCATCGCGGCATCACGTTCAACAGCTTCACGCTGGTCGCGCACGCGGCGATCATGGGCCAGGGTGTCGCGCTGGGCTGGGCGCCGCTCGTCGACGAACTACTAGCGACCGGGCAACTCGTCGAACTGTTCGATGCGCCCGTCGTCACGGAGCGCGGTTATCTGCTCGTCACGCAGCGCGCGGCGACACCGGTGATCAACGCATTCCGCCAGTGGCTGCTCGGCGAATGCGGACTCGATACGGAATGAGCGCTTGAATTGAATCAGTCAGCTCAGCCCGCTCAGTCTGCGAACATGGACCTGGCGCGCCCATTCCAGCGCAACGGCGGTTAGCTTCTATCCGCACATGCCGCCTATTTGCTCTACTGCGATGATGCATGCCGCGCCCTGCGGCATCGTTCTATCGTTTATGTGGAGAGCGCATGTCCGCCGATTCCCGTCCCGATCAACTGGTTCTCACCGTCGCGTGTCCGAGCGCGGCGGGCCAGGTCGCCGCTGTCGTCGGCTTTCTCGACCGGCATCATTGCTATATCGACGAACTGACCGTGTTCGACGACGATCTCAGCGAGCGCTTCTTCGTGCGCTGCGTGTTCCACGGTGCAGGCCATAACGAAACGCTGCACGCCGCATCGCTCAAACGCGAGTTCGAGCCGATTGCCGAGCGCTTCCGGATGACGTGGGCCATGCACGACGTCGGCACGCGCCCGAAAGTGTTGATCATGGTCTCGAAGCTGGAGCACTGTCTCGCCGATCTGCTGTTCCGCTGGCGAATGGGCGAGCTGAAAATGGATATTGTCGGCATCGGCTCGAATCATCGCGATCTCGAACCGCTCGCACAGCAGCACGGGCTACCGTTTCATCATCTGCCGATCACGGCGGACACAAAGCCGCAACAAGAGGCACGTCTGCTCGATCTGTTCGACACATCCGGCGCGGAATTGCTGATTCTCGCGCGCTACATGCAGATTCTGTCCGGTGAAACGAGCCGTGCGCTGGCGGCGCGAGCGATCAATATTCATCATTCGTTTCTGCCTGGTTTCAAAGGCGCGAAGCCTTATCACCAGGCGCATACGCGCGGCGTCAAACTGATCGGCGCCACCGCGCATTTTGTGACCGACGATCTCGACGAAGGCCCGATCATCGAGCAGGTCGTGGAGCGCGTCGATCATTCGTACAGTCCGGAGCGATTGCTGGCCACCGGGCGCGACGTTGAGAGCATCACGTTGGCGCGTGCGGTGAAGGCGTTTATCGAGCGGCGGGTGTTTATCAACGGCGACCGGACAGTCGTGCTGCAATAACGTCAATAGCCGCCGATAGCTTCAACAAACGAAAACGCCGCTAAAAAGCGGCGTGCTAAAAAGCGGCGTTTTTTGCGAACCGCCACGCTCCAACAGCGACGGTTCCTTCACACAAAATCTTACTTCACCCAGCTATCCACCCGATCGCCATGCGCGCTAATCCACGCATCCGCGGCAGCAGTCGGCTTCTCGCCGTTCTGCGTGGCCAGCATCACGCTGTCGATCTCGCCCGGCTTCCACTGGAACTTCTTAAGAAACGCGACTACCGTCGGCGCTTTCTTTTCGAGCTCCGGATTGATGACACTATCCACATGCTCCGCGTCGCCGAACACCTTCTTCGGATCGTCGAGGAATTTAAGCTTGTACTTCGCGAACATCCAGTGCGGCTTCCAGCCCGTCACGATGATCGGCTTGCTTGCCGCTTCCGAGCGCGCCAGTTCCGCCGTCATCGCGCTCCCCGAACTCGGCATCAACTGATAATCGAGCCCATAGGCCTTGATCGCTTCGCTGGTCTTCTGCATCACGCCCGCACCGGCGTCGATACCCACAATGCGCGAACCGAACTCCGCCTTCTTCGCTTCCAGATCGCCCACGGTTTTGACGTCGACATTGTCCGGCACGATCAGACCGATTTTCGCGTCGTTGAAGTTCGGCCCGAGATCGACCACCTTGTCCTTGAAGTTATTCCAGTACGCGCCGTGCGTGACCGGCAACCACGCCGACAGGGTCGCGTCCAGATCGCCGCGCGCCACGCCTTGCCACATCACACCGGCCGCGACCGGCACGAGCGTCACCTGATAACCGAGGCGTTTCTCGATCACGCGCGCGGCCACGTTCGTCGTCGCGACGCTATCGTCCCAGCCTTCCACGTAACCGATCTTGATGGTCGGCTTGGTATCCGCCGACACCACGCTCACGCTGCTGGCCACCAGCGCCGCGCTCATCGCGCTCAACACCAGTATCTTTTTGATCAGTCTCATCGCCGTTCTCCCGTTCCCAATCCACCCAATGAGCATTTAGAATCGCCAGCCAGAATTGCCGGGTAGCGTTGTTTTACGACGTTGAGTTGTCCACACGCGACTTCGACTTGCCCACGCACTGGCGCGTCTTGTCTTACTTATCGACGACGAGATCCGTAAGCGGTTTGCTGCAACACAACAGCACCATACCTTGATCGATTTCCCGCTGACGAATGCCGCCCGCGTGCTTCATCGATACCTCGCCGGACACCAGTTTGACCTTGCAGGTGCCGCACATGCCTTGCGTACACGACGCTGGTAAACGCACGCCCGCTTTCTTTGCCGCGTCGAGCACATGCTGGCCGCTGCCGCATTCGATCTCGCGATTGCTTTTGGCGAAACTCACCTTGAAACGCGTTTCCGTTTCTACTGTGGCAGGCGCAACCTCCGGCGCGAAACCGAGCGCCTGCTCACGCGCCTCGACAAAACTCTCCGCGCTGGCTGCACCGTTCTGCAACGCATCCGCGACATGCGCGGTCGTCAATTGCGCGGCCACTTCGCTGACGGTCTCGAACGAAAAACTTTCCTCGTGGTAGTGCCCGCGATCAAAGCCACCCTCATCGAGCAGATTGCGCACGGCCTGCATGTACGGCGCAGGACCGCACGTGAAAATCTCGCGTTCCATAAAGTCCGGCGCAATCAGCTTGAGCAACGGCAAACTCAGAAACCCAGTCACACCAGGCCAATTCGTGCGCGCACCGAGCCGCTCGCAAACAAATGCCGTACGGAAGCGATCCTGATTCGACGCGATCAGATCCAGCTCGCGCGCAAAGATGATGTCGTCCGGCGTGCGGGCGCTGTGCACGAACACAATGTCGCTATCTTCGCCGAGTTCGTGGTGTGCGCGGCTCATCGACATGAGCGGCGTAATGCCCGATCCCGCCGACAGAAACAGAAACTTGCGCGCCGGATGCCGCGCGCAGGTGAACTCACCCGACGGTCCAAGCACGCGAACCGGCGAACCCGCCTGCAGATTGTCATGCAGCCAGTTCGACACCTTGCCGCCCGGCACGCGCTTCACGGTGATCGAAATCGTGTGCGGCCGCGTGGGCGGCGACGAGATCGTGTAGCAGCGATTCACCGACTCGCCGTCTATCTCCAGTTCCAGCGTAATGAACTGCCCGGGTTCGAACACGAAAGCCCGTTCGGACGGCGCACGAAAGAAAAAGCTCTTCACGTCGTGCGTTTCCTGACGAACCTGGCAGCACACGAGCGTGTCGTCGCTGTCACTGTCCCAGCGCGCCGGCAGCGCGTCCCAGAAACGCGGCTGCGTGACACGGTTCTCCGCGCGGCTTGGGGCTGACTCGGGGCTGACCTGAAACGTCGCCTGATCGCGCATCATTGTTTTCTCCCGCTCCTGGTTGCGGTATCGCGCTCAGCGCATGAAAGACACGACTTTTTCGCCGTGCGAAGCCGGCGTAGCATCGCCGGCTTCATGGGTTTGGGGCGCATTGCTGTAATCCGCCATGCGGCCGATGTACCACTCGCAGAACTTCTCGACGAGGCCTTCGGTGAACGGCGAATACGGGCCGGGCTCATACGCGCTACTGGTCGCGCCGCGTTGCGAGTACTCGACGAGCGCGCGATCCTGGTCGTTGGTGGCGCGCCACACAGCGGTCAGATTGTTCACGTCGTAGTCGATCCCTTCGCGCGCGTCTTTATGGACGAGCCACTTGGTGCGCACCAGCGTTTTACCGGCCGACAGCGGAATCACCGAAAAGCTGACGATATGGTCGCTCATGAAGTGATGCCACGAATTCGGCTGGGTCCAGAACGACAGACCGCCAAGATCGGCCTGCTCGAAACCGCCGAGCAGTTTCTTCGACGCCACTTTCGCGTCCAGCGTCTGCGATTCGCCGTCGCGATCGAGCGGCAGACGTTGCGTGCGGAAACCCGTCACCAGATCGGCAAGCCGTTCGATCTCAGCCGAAGGCAGCTTCATCGCTTCCCACTGCGCGGTGCGGCGCGCCACGGTTTCCTCGAACGCGGCCATGCCCTCTTCGTTGGCCGGCGTGCGCTGATAGCCGAAGCCGTATTCGTAAAGCGAAATGGTCAACTCAGGGTGATTCGCCACGCAGTGATAGCACTCGCGATTGTTCTCCATCGTGAGCTTCCAGTTGCCGTCTTCGATAATGTCGATCGACGCGGCGATCTTGCAGCCGGCCAGATCGTGCGGCAGCATGTACGGCTCCATCGCGGCGCGCATCACCGAGAAATCGGCGGGCGGATTCTCTGCAAGGCAAATGAAAATGAGCCCCGCGAGATTCTCGACATGCACCGATTTCAAGCTGTGCTTGCAGCGATCAAACTGCTCGCCCATGTGCTCGGCGAACATCAGATCGCCGTTCAGGTTATACGTCCAGCTGTGATACGGGCAGACGATATTGCCGAGCGAGCCTTTGTCGGTATTGCACAGCCGCGCGCCGCGATGGCGGCAGACGTTATGAAACGCCCGCACCTGCATATCGTCGTCACGCACAATCAGGATCGAATCCTGGCCGATCTCCACCGTGATGTAATCGCCCGGCTCCGGCACGTCCGGTTCCACTGCCACCTGAATCCAGTGCTGCCGGAAAATCGCTTCCATATCGAGCGCGAAAATCGCCTCGCTCGTATAGAACGGCGCTTCCAGCGTGTGATTCTTTTTACGGCGTTCGATCATTGCGCGAACGTCTGCCGAAACTTTCATTGTGTGCTCCGTTGCATGTCACGTCTGGCGCTGCGCCAGGCCCTCCTGGTCGCATGCTCGCCCGAACCGGAAATCAGTAATCCACGAGTTGATGCTCGCGCAAATACGCCAGAATCACTTGTGCTTTTTCGACGGAACTCCCTTCAATTACGACGCTGCCGCCGCGGCTTTCGGTGGTCGTCGCCGACAGCATGCGGGCGTGGCCGGAACGCTTTTCGGCGGCGGCGAGGCGCACCGGTTTGGCAGTCACCGGGCGGGTCGTCCAGGCGAGGTTGTCGGGGTTGGTTGCGTCCGCATTCACTACCGTCGACGCGGCGACCGGGCGGATCGTGCCTTCCCGCAAACGGGCATACGCGTAGGTCGGCGTCGCATTGGCCAGCGGATGCACGGCGATCAGCGCGGGCAAGCGCACTTCGACGCGTCGGCGCAACCCCTTCGGCATGAACTGGCGGACTTCGGCGCAACCGTCGCGCAGCGTGACGTCGACTGCGGCGCCAACTAGCGGCATGTCCAGCGCAGCGGCGACGCGGTACGGCAGCACGCCGCTATCGAACGCGCCTTCGGCGCGCGTGCCGGTCAGCACGAGGTCATAACCCCGCAGACGCGCGGCGAGCGGGGACGCGGCGTCGGCTTGCACACCGTCGGAAGCGCGTGTTTCAAGCACTTCGACCGAGCGTGCGCCGAGCGCCAGATACTCCTGCAACGCGGGATTGGATGGATCGCCCGCGTGCAACACGTCGAGCGTCGCCTTGTGCATTTTGACGAGCGAGAGCGCCAGGGTCAGCGCAGCGGCGTCGTTGCGGCTGTAGCGCGCCACGCCGCTGACCGGATGACGGCCCACGGAAACCAGCACGGCGATCTTCATGCGAGCGCTCCTTCGGCAACAGCGGATGAATTCAACAGCGCAGCGCCAGTGCCGCGTGCGTTGCGCGCGGCGGCAGCCGCTTCATTGAGCGCCGCGATGGTTTCCTGCGCATCCGCGATCACGGTCAGATTCGCGCGCTTGGCGATCGGCGCGCTGGCGTCGAGGTTCACCGCGATCACATGACGGCAATCCTTGATGCCTTGCAAGTGCTGGACCGCGCCGGAAATACAGAACGCGATATACACGCTTGCTTCAACCGTCTTGCCGGTCGCGCCGATCTGCTTGTCGCGGGTGAATTTACCGTCGTCCACGGCGACACGGCTCGCACCGATAGCGGCGCCCAGCGTGGCCGCGAGACGCTCGAACGCGGGCACGTCGCTCACGCCGTTACCGGCCGAGACGATGAAATCCGCTTCTTCCAGCGCGAGTTGTGCGGCGTCGATTTCCTCGATGCCGAGATCGCGCACCGTGCTTTCCCTACCGCCAGCGCCAGACGATGCACCGTCGAAACGCCAGACGACCCGTTCGCCTGCGCCGACGAAAGGCAACTTCGGTTCGACCGCATTCGGCGCGAGCAGCACCACGTCTGGCAGCGAACGCGCGGCGAAGGCCGTATTCGCGTGGACATAAGAAGCGACATGCGTAGCGTCGATCTCGACCACATGCGTCGCGACGCTAGCATTCGCAGCGGCTGCGTAACGACGGCCGAGATCGCCGTCGCCGGTGGCGTTATCGGGCAGGAAAACATGCACCGGCGCATACGCGGCCACGCACGCGGCCAGCGCGTTCAGTTCGTCGACCGGTGCGAAGCTGCGACGGTCGAACATCGGCAATTCGATCAGTTTGTCGGCGCCGAGCGCGGCGGCGTCGCCAGTGAATTCACCGAACACGAGCAGCACGACTTCGGTCAACGTGTCCGCAATCAACGCGGCGCCAGCCAACGTCTGGCGCGCATGATCGTCCAGCGCGCCACGGTCGGCATGGGCGGCCACCAGTAGCACGCGCTGCGGCGCCGCCGTCGTACGGCGCGCTTTGACCTGATCGCGGTGCGCCGCACCGGACGCTGACGCAACCACTTCCAATGAGCCAGCCACGTCCGCCGTCATACCCAGCGTGATGCGTTTAAGTCCCTCTGCCGTGATCGTGAACGGCCGGCGCGGATCGATTCGTTTGAGCGTATTCATCGCGTTACTCCAGCGCTGCTGCAACCAGTTCGGCGACGTCCAGCACTTCCGGACGCGGGCCGACCACGCCCTCGAGCATGGCCGTGCAATTCGGGCAGCCCACCGCGACGATCTCCGCGCCGATCGTGCGGGCGTCGTCGATACGAATGTCCGGAATGCGGCGCTTGCCGGGAATATCGGTCAGCGGCGCACCGCCGCCACCGCCGCAGCACCGTCCGCGCATGCCATTGCGCTCCATTTCCACCACCTTGATGCCGATGCTCTTCAGCAGGCGGCGCGGCGCTTCCGTTTCGCCGTTATAGCGGCCCAGATAGCACGGGTCGTGATAGGTGATCTTGCGTTCCGCCAGCGCGGCGACCGCTCGCGGCGACAGCTTGCCGCTCGTGACCAGTTCGTCGATCAGCGCGGTGTGATGCTGCACCTCGTAGAAACCGCCCAGCGCGCGATACTCGTTGCGTAGGCTATGCAGCACGTGCGGGTCGGCCGTGACGATCTTGCCGAACGAGTACTGCGAAAGCGTGCCGATCAGCTTGCGGGCGAGTTGCTGGAAGGTGGCTTCGTCGCCGAGACGACGGGCCGTATCGCCGGTGTCGGTTTCGACGCCGCCCAGCACCGCGTAGTCGATGCCCGCGCGGTTCAGCACCTTGACCAGCGCGCGCAGTGTGCGCTGATAGCGCATGTCGAACGCGCCTTCGCCGGCGATCAGCAAGACCTCCACCCGGCGCCCCGGCTGCGCGACCTGCACTTGCAGATCGACCGCCCAGTCGTAACGCGCGCCGATGTCGTAACCGTTCGAGCTGCCGGTTTCGCGCAGATTCGCGAGCGTGATCGGGCCTTTGCCCGGCACGCTGCCTTCCACCAGCGTCTGATTGCGGCGCATGTCCACGATCGCATCGACGTGCTCGATCAGCATCGGGCATTCCTGCACGCAAGCGCGGCACGTGGTGCAGGACCACAGCGTGTCTGCTTCGATGAGCGTGGAAATCAGCGGTTTTCCCGGCGCGCCGGCGTGTTTGCCGAGCGGAATGCCGGGCGTCGGGCTGCCCGCGTAATCGGCGTCCGTGCCGCCCACCATGCCGGTGACCAGATCCTGAATCAGCTTCTTCGGATTGAGCGGCTGACCGGCGGCGAACGCAGGACAAGCCGCCTCGCACTTGCCGCACTGCACGCACGCGTCGAAACTAAGCAACTGGTTCCAGCGAAACTCGACCGGTTTGCCGACGCCGTATTCTTTCGCGTCGAGCAGCGGCACCTTCAGGGCAGTCGGCGGCACGACGTCGTTGTCGTTGCGTTCGGCAAAGCGTTCCTGACGCGGATGAAACGCCAGATGCAGCAAGCCCGCCATCGCATGCTTCATCGGACCGCCACGGGCTGCGCCAAACGTCATCGTGAATGCGCCTGCTGCAATCAGCAGCGCGACGACCACAGCCAGTGCACCCGACATAGCAGCCGCAGGCAATGCGATGAACAGCACGAGCCCCAGCGCGAACGACCCGAGCAACAGCGGCAGATGATCCCAGGGCCCGCGCGAGAGCCGCGCCGGCACCGCTTTCGCACCATGCCGGCGACGCCACACGAACACCGCGCCGACCAGCATCACGAGCGCGGCCAGAAAAATCAGCTTATCCAGCCACGGCGAGTAGATCGCCAGCCCGTAATTGACGAACACCAGCGCCATCGCGAGAATCGCACCGCCCGCCGTGGCCACGTGCGTTTTCGCGATGTACGGATCGCGCGCCACCACATGATGCAGATCGACGAAGTAGCGTTTCGGAATCGTCAGCAGATGGGTCCAACCATACGCGCCCGCCGCCGTGGCGCGGCCTTCGCGCCAGTAAGCGGCGCGTTTGACGAGCGCGAACGCCAGACCCGCCACCGACAACCACAGCAGGACGGTGATGACAAACACGGGGCTCATCGTCAGAAATCCTTGCAAAGGCGCAGCGCGTCGTAAATCGCGCCGTGAATGTTGTGCATGGAAATGCAGTCGCCGACACGGAACAGCAGGAAGCGGCCATTACCCAGTTCTTCGCTAAGCGACGGCTGCGGCTCCGACGCGAACAGCGTATGCACGTCGACCTGACCGAGATTCACCGATTCCGGCTTGAGCTTCCAGTACAGCTCGTCGTTCGGCGTGCTGCCGTTTTCGATCACCACCTGATCGACCGCGCGCTCTTCCTGCTCCTCGGTGTACTCGTTGCGGATCACGGCGATCTTCTTGCCGTCTTCCTCGTAGACCTTGTCGAGCCAGTAATTCGGCGTGTGGATCACGCCTTGCGCGTAGAGCCGGCGATAGAAAATCGGGAACGTGGTGCCGCCCACGTCGTCGGCAACCTTCACGTCCGGCGTCACGATCTCGACGTTCGAGCCGCGGCTCGACATGAAATCCGCGACGCCCGCGCCGGCGTGCGTGCTGACGCCGTCGTACACGAGCACGTTCTTGCCGGGTTCAACCTTGCCGGACAGCACGTCCCACGAACTCACGGCGAGCCCTTCGTCGACGCCCCACGCCGCGACCTGCGACGTGAACGACGAACCGCCCGTGGCCAGCACCACGATGTCCGGTTTCTCGGCCATGATGGTTTTTTCGTCGGCGGCGACACCGAGACGGCGGTCCACGCCGAGCCGTTTCGTTTCCATATCGAACCAGCGCACGATGCCCGCCATCTGTTCACGCTGCGGCGCTTTCGCGGCCAGCATGATCTGACCGCCTACGTAGTCGTTCTTCTCGAACAGCACGACATCATGCCCGCGCGACTTCGCGACGCGCGCCGCTTCCAGTCCTGCCGGCCCGGCGCCGACCACTACCACCTTGCGCTTCGGTCCGCGTGTCTTCGCGATCACGTGCGGCATGGTTTCTTCGCGCGACGTCGCGGCGTTCTGCACGCATAGCACGTCGAGCCCGTTGTACTGGCGGTCGATGCAATAATTCGCGCCGACGCACTGCTTGATTTCGTCCTCGCGGCCGTCGCGGATCTTGATGACCATGTGCGGATCGGCGATCTGCGCGCGCGTCATCCCGACCAGATCGACCATGCCGCTCGCGAGCAGCCGTTCCGCCTGGCCCGCGTCGCGAATACTCTGTGCGTGCATGACCGGCAGCTTCACGACCGACTTGATACCGGCGGCGAGGTGAACAAACGGTTCGGGCGGCAGCGCCATCGGCGGCATGCAGTTGGCGAGCGTGTTGTGCGTATCCGCACCCGAACCGATCACACCGAGGTAATCGATCAGGCCGGTTTCGCTCATTGCCTGAGCGATCTCTTTCAGTTGTTCATGATCGAGCCCGTCTTCATGGAACTCGTCGCCGCACATGCGCAGGCCGACGCAAAAATCCGCGCCCACGGCTTCGCGCACCGCATTCAATACTTCGGTGCCGAAGCGCAGACGGTTTTCGAGCGAGCCGCCCCATTCGTCGGTGCGAAAATTGGTGCGCGGGCTCCAGAACTGATCGATCAGATGCTGGTGCGCCGCCGAGATTTCGACGCCGTCCATGCCCGCATCTTTCACGCGCTTCGCCGCCGCGGCAAAGTCGCGGATGATGCGGCGAATCTCTTCCACTTCAATGATCTTCGCGTTGCCGCGGTGCACGGGTTCCCGCACGCCGGACGGCGACATCAGATGCGGCCAGTGCTCGCCATGAAACGCCGAACGGCGGCCCATATGCGTGGCCTGAATCATGATTTTCGCGCCGTGCCGGTGCATCGCTTCGGCGAGCCGCGCGAGCGGATCGATAATCTTGTCGGTCGACAGATTGACCGACTTCCACCAGCCTTGCGGACTGTCGATCGATACCGGACTCGAGCCGCCGCACACGGCGAGGCCAACGCCGCCCTTCGCCTTCTCTTCGTAGTAGCGGATATAACGGTCGCCGGGCAAGCCGCCGGGTTCCGCATACACCTCCGCGTGCGCCGTACTGACGATGCGATTGCGCAAGGTCAGTTGATTCAGCGTGAGAGGCTTGAAAAGGTTCGGGTAACGCATCGCGATCGACCTCGGAATAAATAGCTTGTTGCGCTCTGCCGTGCGCTTGTCGGCGTCGTGATAAACGCGTCAGTCAGGTACTACGCCGCGAGCGGCGACACTTCGAATACGCAATGGTCGTAGTGTTCGGCCGCGCACTGCGCTTCGCGCGAATGGGACGGCGGACCCTTGCGCGCGCTGTCCGGCGCGGTGTCGTTGACCCAGTCCATCGCGCCCGCGAACCAGCCCGCGAACATGTAGCAAAGCTTGCCGACCTTGTCCGGCTGCGCGAGCACGAACGACGAGTGATGCAATTCAATGCGCGCGTGCGAGCTGGACGGATCGGCCTCGGTGATCTTGAACAGACCCCAGCCTCGTTGCGACAGGCGGTTCAGGTAGTGCTCGAACACCGCCATGCCGGCAATGCCGTGCTGTTTGGCTTCCTTGTCGCACCAGAAATACGCGGACTTGTAGCCGGCCTTATAAAGAATCTCGGCGTACGCATCGAGCCCGAGCGCTTCTTCGACGGCGGTGTGATTGTTCGTGAAGAAATGGCGCGGCACGTACAGCATCGGCAGCGCGTCGGTGGTCCAGACGCCGGTGTCCGGATCGACGTTGATAGGCAGTTGCGGTTGCATGTGAGGGTTCCGTTTTTTTACGTGTGGGGGTTGCAGGCCAGCGCGAAAATCAGACTGTCCAGACCTCGCCGAACACGCGCACCCAGTTCTCGCCCATGATTTTCTTGATGCGCGTTTCGCTCCAGCCGGCGCGTTCCATCGCGGCCGTCAGGTTCGGAAACTCGCCGATCGTGCGAATGCCTTCGGGATTCACGACCTTGCCGAAGTTCGTCAGTTGACGATAGCGGCCCTTGTCGTGCGTGATCCAGTCGAAGAACTCCGTGCTATAGCCTTGCGTGAAGTCGGTGCCGATCCCTACCTGGTCTTCGCCGATCAGATTCACCACGTATTCGATCGCTTCGATATAGTCGTCGACGGTCGCGTCCGGACCGCGCTTGAGGAACGGCGCGAACATCGTCACGCCGACAAAACCGCCCGCGTCGGCGATCTCTTTCAACTGTTCGTCGCTCTTGTTGCGCGGGTGTTCTTTCAGTCCCGACGGGCAGCAATGCGAGTAACACACCGGCTTGTTCGACGCAGCGATCGCTTCAGAAGACGTCTTGCCGCCCACGTGCGAGAGATCGACCATGATGCCGACGCGGTTCATCTCCTGAATCACCTCGCGACCGTAACCGGACAGGCCGCCGTCGCGCTCGTAGCAACCGGTGCCCACCAGGTTCTGGGTGTTGTAGCAGAGCTGCACCACGTTCACGCCGAGGTCCTTGAAGGCCTCGATATAGCCGAGGTTATCCTCGAACGCATGGGCGTTCTGGAAACCGAAAATGATGCCGGTCTTGTTCTCTTTCTTCGCGCGGTGAATGTCGTCGGTGGTGCGCACCAGCGTCAACATCTCGCCGTACTCGCGGATCTGCTGCTTCATTTCGGCAATGTTGTCGACGGTCTTCTGAAAGCTCTCCCAGACCGACACCGTGCAGTTGACCGCGGTCACGCCGCCCTTGCGCATGTCTTCGAACACCGAGCGCTCGAACTTCGAAATGTTCAGACCGTCGATGATGATGCTGTTGTCGTGCAGAGTACTCATGGTTCGCTCCAGGCGTGCTCAGTAGATGGGAAAGCGTTCGCACAGCGCGAAAATCTCGCGGCGCACGCGTTGTTCGGTAGCGGCATGGCCTTCCGGGTGATCGCGCAGCGCGTCGAACACCTCGACGATCAGGCGCCCTATTTCGCGGAACTCGCTCACGCCGAAGCCGCGTGTGGTGCCCGCCGGTGTACCGAGGCGAACGCCGGAGGTGACAGTCGGCTTTTCCGCGTCGAACGGAATGCCGTTCTTGTTGCAGGTAATGCCCGCGCGTTCCAGCGCCTGCTCCACCTGATTACCCTTCAGGCCCTTCGGCCGCAGATCGACCAGCAGCAGATGGTTGTCCGTGCCACCGGTCACCAGATCGACGCCGCCTTCTTTCAGCACTTCGCCGAGCACCTTCGCATTGGCGAGTACGTTGTCGATATAGGTCTTGAAACCCGGCTGCAGCGCTTCGCCGAACGCGACCGCCTTGCCGGCGATCACATGCATCAGCGGACCGCCTTGCAAGCCGGGGAACACGGCGGAGTTGATTTTCTTCGCGATGTCCTCGTCATTCGTCAGAACAAAACCGCCGCGCGGGCCGCGCAAGGTCTTGTGCGTGGTGGACGTGACCACATGCGCGTGTTCCACCGGATTCTGGTGACGGCCCGCCGCGATCACGCCGGCAATGTGCGCCATGTCCACCATCAGCTTCGCGCCGACGCCGTCGGCGATCTTGCGCAAGCGGGCGAAGTCGAGCTCACGCGGATAAGCGGAAAACCCGCCGATCAGCAAAGCCGGCTTGTGCTGCTGCGCGAGTTCTTCGATCTGCTCGTAGTCGATCAACATCGTGTCGCGCTTCACGCCGTACTGCACCGCGTTGAACCATTTGCCCGACATGGCCGGTTTGGCGCCGTGCGTCAGATGGCCGCCCGCGTCCAGCGACATGCCGAGGATCGTGTCGCCCGGCTTGACCAGCGCGAGCATCACCGCACCGTTGGCCTGCGCGCCGGAATGCGGCTGCACGTTGGCGAATTTCGCATTGAACAGTTGCTTGATACGATCGAGCGCCAGCGTTTCGATCACGTCCGCGTATTCGCAACCGCCGTAGTAACGCTTGCCCGGATACCCTTCCGCATACTTGTTGGTCAGCACCGAGCCCTGCGCTTCGAGCACCGCGCGCGACACGATGTTTTCCGACGCGATCAGTTCGACCTGCGACTGCTGGCGCTCGAGTTCTTTCAGAATGGCGCCGCGCACGGCCGCGTCGCGGGTGGCCAGCGGTTCTTCGAAGAAGGGATTCGGGTTCGACATGGAAAGTCCGTTAAGTCGTTGACGGAAGGGCCGTGAGCGCCGCCCGGTGCGGTGTTTGCGCCGCGCTGTCGCCGCTCTGCATTGGGTCTATTCTTGACGTTCGCCCCGCGCGTCAATTTACGAATTCAGACGCGTTCTTTGCCTTTTCCGCCATCCGCGTCCTTTTTCGACAAGTCGGCGAGGATCGCCGAGCGTGCCGCTCACGGCAAGCACCCTGCCGAACGACGTCCGCGGCTCGCTCATGCTGCACTGCACCTGAACGTCGTGCGCGCTTCGGGTGCGCCAACCGTCTTGTCGGGCTCCGTTCTGGTGCCGTTCGTTGAGTGTTCCTGGCCATTCGGCAGCCAACCGAGGGTTTAGCCTGATGGCACGGTAGTTGCGCTAGTCCTCAGAATTGCAGCAGTCGCCGCTCCCCACGGCGACGCGACATTACAGATTCGAAGGAATCATTCCTCCCATGTCCACCGATCGCACGGCGTCGTTGTCGCATTTCGCATTCATGCCGCTCCCCAACTTCACGATGATCGCGTTCACCAACGCCATCGAAGTGCTGCGCATGGCGAACTATCTGACGGGGCAAACGCTTTACCGCTGGTCGATCGTGAGTCCCGACGGCGGTCCGGTCGCGGCGAGCAACGGTCTCTCGGTCGACACCGGTCCGGTCGAATGCGTCGGCCAACCGGATATCGTGTTCGTGGTCGGCGGCATCGACGTACAACGCGCGACGACCCCGGATCACCTGTCCGCGTTGCGCCGTTTCGCGCGCATGGGCAGCGTGCTCGGCAGCCTGTGCACGGGCACCTATGCGCTGGCGCGCGCCGGTCTGCTGGCCGGCTACGCGTGCGCGATTCATTGGGAGAACATGTCGGCGCTCAAGGAGGAGTTTCCCGATACGCGCTTTCTGAAAGAGCTATTCGTGATCGACCGCGATCGCGTGACCTGTACCGGTGGCGTCGCGCCGCTCGACATGATGCTGAACCTGATCGCACCGCGCGTCGGCACGGCGCGCGTCACGCAGATCGCCGAGCAGTTCATCGTCGAACATGTGCGCGACACCAGCGCGCAACAGAAAATGCCGCTGGTGGCGCGGCTCGGTTCGGCCAACAAGTCGCTGTTCGAAGTGATCTCGCTGATGGAGAACAACATCGAAGAGCCGCTCTCGCGCGAAGAGCTCGCGCGGCTCGCCGGGATGTCGCAACGGCAATTGCAACGGCTATTCCGCGAACACCTGGGGATGACGCCGACGCATTACTATCTGACGCTGCGCTTGCGGCGCGCCCGTGAATTGCTGCTGCAGACCGATATGTCGATCATGCACATCACGATGGCGTGCGGATTCCAGTCGGCTTGCCATTTCTCGAAGAGTTATCGCGATGCGTTCGGTACGGCGCCCACGCGTGAGCGGCGCAAGCAGGCGCCTTCGCTGGCGGCGATGCCGGTGATGGCGGCTTGAGTTTGGCTTAGACCTGAGCGGCTTTGGTCGCAAAAGCCAAGGCCACAAACAAACGCGTTGAACGGGACACCGTTCAACGCGTTTGTTTTTGTGGGTTCGGTTGAAGCAACGGTCTTATTTTTGCGTTAAGGAATCGATCTGGTCTACCAACAAAGTGTAGCCCTACGCTTCACCAAAAAAAACGGCCCGCTATTTGAGCGGGCCGTTATATAGGTGGGGCGGAGAAAGCTGCGGAACACGTCCAGGCCAACAAGCCCTAACCCCTTTTTTCCGTTGTCGGCTCATTGTCAGCCGACTGAGCCGTTAGAATAACTTTTTTCTTTTCAGGCGGCAAGTCGATGCGAATTGATCAACGGATCGAGCAGCAGCATGGCCTGACTGCACGCCAGCATTTCTTTTGCGAATGCTGGTTCAACCTCGTGCATGAGGCGTCGCTCGATGCGTATCGTGTGCGTGCGATGAACCCACTGAACATCGTGCGCGAACTGCTCCGCATGGTCGACGGTGGACATGCAAGCGACAGCGATGTCGGTCGCGTCACGGCCGAGGCCGTAGAAATCCTAACCGATCCTATGGTCATGTCAGAAGATGTGTTTCGCGTATCCGCCGGCCACCTTGTTGCCCTTCTGACGGAAGCAAAACCCAAGCAAAACGGGCAGGATGCGGACGACTCGAAGACGCTGAAAGCCTGGGGCGCCGCACTCGCGAAACATCATTCGCTGATCGACGCGTTCGGAAGAGAACTGGAAAAGGCGCTCGAGGACCATTTCATCTCCCGCTGCGTGTCGTGGCTGGAGCTTGAGTTATCTGTCTTAGGCGACTCATCTGATCTTGAGAACATTGAGACAAAACTCAGCGAAATCGAAAACGTCACGTCGATGTTGTTGAGCACCCTGATTAACCAGGGCTGGAGTTTCGAGTCGCTCTTCATGCTGTATCGCCTCATGTTGCTGCCCCAGGTTGAGACAGCAACAGACGCGTCACCATACATCTTCAAGGAAGCGCTCGCGGCGGTGTTCCAGCGGCTTGGCGCACAGCCCGAACCCTACCGGGTCACGTTTTCGATCAGCAACGTCAGCAAGCCTGATCAATTTCCTCCCCGCGTGGGCGACATCGAGTTCAACAGACAGCCTCCGGACATCGGGCCGAAATCGAGCAACTACGTGCGCCGCTATGCATCGGCCAGCGGCGGACGACTCTTCGCCACAACGACGGCGCACGCCCAGGACGGCCGCATGGCGGGTTCGGTCGCGGGTGACCGGATCGGTCAGGTCCTCGATGTTGTCCGCTACGACTATGAGCGGAAGAACGTCCAGCTCGCCAACAGTTTCCTGCTGGCGAAGAAGGACAAGCACATGCTGCTAGCCCTGCCAGGAACGGTCCCCAATCCTGATTCGTCACTAACGGCGGAGCAACTGGAGGCGTTTATGCAACGCCTCCAGGAGTTGGTTGGCAGCGGCACACTTTCAATGGATGCGAAGGACCGTATCTATTCGACGTTCAGGCTGTATCGGGTTGGCGCCGAGACGTCGAATTTCGAGAACAAGTTAGTCAACTGGTGGACTGCCGTCGAGTTCCTGGTCAAGGGTATCGGCGGTGGCGGCGGAGGCATCGGCGACGGTGTCGAGAACTCCCTCGTGCCGACAGTGGCCATGTCCTATCTGCCCAAGCATCTCGCGGCGCTGCGCTCGGCGCTGGTCGATCTAAAGATCAATTTGCGCGACGCCGCGGACGAGCCGCTGGAACTGGGCAGCATGGGGCTATCAACTTTTTACGCCCTTCTACAGGACGCCGCCATGAAGCGGGCGGTGGAAGACGCGTGCCGACCGCGCCCTTTCATCTGGATTCGGACCCGGCGCTTCCTCGGCATGATTGCAACCCATCAGAAAGTTGCGGACGCGCTACGCAATCACGAACGGCGACTACGCTGGCATGTGCAGCGAATCTACCGGGCACGCTGCGATATTGTGCATAGCGCGCAGCGTGTGGTCGATGCGACGCTACTCTGCGCAAACCTGGAGTTTTACCTGAAGACGGTCTTGTCGGCGTTCCTCGACGCATTTCACCGCTACCCGACCTTGCGCAATCCCCGCGAGTTTTTCGATCGACAGCAACACGCGCTCGGTCAGATAACGAAAGAGCTCAAGGCAAACCAGAACGCGAGCCTTTCCGCCTTGCTGGCCACCAGAGATGCGGCGGCTGCGCTTCCGCAAACGCCGGGATAGGCACGCGAGCGTCCGATTGTGCGACGCCCGCCACTGCGCTCCGCTCCGCGCATCAAGCCGCCTTCAACAACCCATGCGGATCGATCACAAACTTCCGCGGCGCGCCACCGTCGAACTGGCGATACCCTTCCGGCGCATCATCCAGCGACACCACCGTCACGTTGACAATATCCGCAATCGGCAAGCGGTCCCACAAAATCGCCTGCATCAGATTGTGGTTGTACTTCATCACCGGCGTTTGCCCCGTATGGAACGAGTGCGACTTCGCCCAACCTAGTCCGAAGCGGATGCTCAGCGCGCCTTTGCGTGCGGCGGCGTCGGCCGCGCCCGGATCGTCCGTCACGTACAGGCCGGGAATGCCGATCGCGCCCGCCGCCCGCGTGATTTCCATCAGCGAATTAAGTACGGTAGCCGGCGCTTCCTCATGCGAACCGCTGCTGCCGTGACCATGCGCTTCGAAGCCCACGCAGTCCACCGCGCAATCCACTTCCGGCTTGCCGAGAATCTGCTCGATCTGCTCCGCTAACGTGGCGTCTTTCGACAGATCGATCGTCTGGAAACCCATCTTGCGCGCATGCGCGAGCCGCGCCTCGTTCATATCGCCGACAATCGTGCAGGCCGCGCCCAACAGTCGCGCGGAAGCCGCCGCCGCCATGCCCACCGGCCCCGCGCCCGCGATATAAACGGTCGCGCCCGGCTTCACGCCCGCCATCACCGCACCGTGATAACCGGTCGGCAGAATGTCGGACAAACACGTCAGGTCGCGGATTTTCGACATGGCCTGCGCGTAGTCGGGGAATTTCAGCAGGTTGAAGTCCGCGTACGGCACCAGCACGTATTCGGCCTGGCCGCCAATCCAGCCGCCCATGTCCACATAGCCATACGCGCCGCCCGCACGCGACGGGTTCACGTTCAGACACACGCCGGTGTGCTGCGCCTTGCAGGTCGGACAGCGCCCGCAGGCCACGTTGAACGGTACCGAGACCAGATCGCCGATCTTCAGTGTCTCGACATCGCGGCCCACTTCGACCACCTCGCCGGTGATTTCATGACCGAGCACGAGGCCGACTTCGGCGGTCGTGCGGCCGCGCACCATATGCTGATCGGAGCCGCAAATATTCGTGCTCACCACCTTCAGGATCACGCCGTGGCCGATCGACCGGCCGCGTGGATCGACCATCTTCGGAAAATCGATCGACTGCACTTCCACCTTGCCCTGCCCGAGATACACGACGCCGCGATTGCTGCTCATTGTCTGTCTCCATGTCTTGTGAGCGGCGTGACCGACTCTCGCGCGGCACGCCGTTCAACGAGCGTAGCGCCCGCTGAACAAAGCACTGGGGTCCAACGCGACATGAGTTTGACCGGAACCGACACGGCCGCCGAAAGCCACGTCCACGTTGATGCAAGGCGATTTTTATTGATTGACCGTTCAATATAAAAAAACTAACATGCCCCATCGACCCGGTGGGCGAAACGACACGTGCCCGCCTTTTGCCCTGTTTTTGCCCGGTTACTGCCAGCGCCATGCCCAAACTTGGAATGCGCGAAATCCGTCGCGCGCAACTGATCGACGCCACCCTGCTCACGATCGACCAGACTGGTCTCGCGGGCGCCACGCTCGCTTCCGTGGCGCAGCGCGCGAGCATTTCCACCGGCATCGTCAGCCACTATTTCGGCGACAAGGACGGGTTGCTCGAAGCCACCATGCGGCACGTGTTGCGCGATTTGTGGCAAGCCACGTCGCGCCGCCGTCGCGCAGCGAAGGCCGACCCGCGCTCGAAACTGCGCGCGGTGGTCGCCGCGAATTTCGACTCGGAGCAAACCAGCGGTCCGGTGATGAAAACCTGGCTCGCGTTCTGGTCCGAGAGCATGCACAAGCCCCAATTGCGGCGCTTGCAGTACGTGAACACGCGGCGGCTGAACTCGAATCTGTGCGCGGATTTTTCGAAAGCGCTTTCGCGTCCGGCGGCACGCCGCGCGGCCAGTGGCCTCGCGGCACTGATCGACGGCTTGTGGCTGCGCGGCGCGCTGTCGGGCGAACCGTTCGACACCAAAGCGGCGTTGCGCGTGGCCAATGAATATATCGATCTGGTGCTGGCGGCACGCGGCTAGACCAGTCCACTCTTCAGCAAGGAGCAAGTCATGGCGGTATTCGCAACTCAACGTCTCTATATCGGCGGCGGCTACGTCGACGCGACCGGCGGAGAAACCTTCGACACGCTCGACCCCGCCACCGGCGAAACGCTCGCCACGGTGCAACAGGCGTCGGCGGCGGACGTCGACCGTGCGGTGCAATCCGCGCGCGAAGGTCAGCGCGAATGGGCCGCGCTCACGGCCATGCAGCGCTCGCGCATTCTGCGCCGCGCGGTCGACTTACTCCGCGAGCGCAACGACGCACTCGCCGCGCTCGAAACACGCGACACCGGCAAGCCGATCGCGGAGACGCAGGCCGTGGACATCGTCACCGGCGCAGACGTGATCGAGTACTACGCGGGCCTCGCCACTGCCATCGAGGGGCAGCAGATTCCGTTGCGGCCCACCTCGTTCGTTTATACGCGGCGCGAACCGTTGGGCGTCTGCGCGGGAATCGGCGCGTGGAATTACCCGATCCAGATTGCCTGCTGGAAGTCCGCGCCCGCCCTCGCGGCCGGCAATGCGATGATCTTCAAGCCGAGCGAAATCACGCCCCTATCGGCGTTAAAACTCGCCGAGATCTACACCGAAGCCGGCGTGCCGGCCGGCGTCTTCAACGTCGTGCAAGGCGATGGCCGCGTGGGCGCGATGCTCGCCGCACATCCGGACATCGAGAAGATTTCGTTTACCGGCGGCGTGGAAACCGGCAAGAAGGTGATGTCTCTCGCCGGCGCTTCGTCGCTGAAAGAAGTGACGATGGAACTCGGCGGCAAATCGCCCTTGCTCGTGTTCGACGACGCCAACCTCGAACGCGCCGCCGACATCGCGATGAGCGCCAACTTCTTCAGCTCCGGCCAGGTCTGCACCAACGGCACACGCGTGTTCGTGCAACGCAGCGTGATGGCACGCTTCGAAGCGCTCGTGCTGGAACGGGTGAAACGCATTCGCGTGGGTGCGCCGGGCGAGGCACGCACCAACTTCGGCCCGCTGGTCAGCGCCGCGCAATTGCAGAAGGTGCTGGGCTACATTGAAAGCGGCGTGCAGGAGGGCGCGCGGTTGATCGCGGGCGGCCAGCGCCTCACCGACGGTCATTTCGCCAAAGGCCAATACGTCGAGCCCACGGTGTTCGCCGACTGCCGTGACGAGATGCGTATCGTGCGCGAGGAAATCTTCGGGCCCGTGATGAGCCTGCTCGTTTTCGACGACGAAGACGAAGCCATCGACCGTGCGAACCGCACCGCGTACGGTCTCGCCGCAGGCGTCGTGACCGAGAACCTGGCGCGCGCGCATCGCGTGATTCATCGGCTGGAAGCGGGCATCTGCTGGATCAACACGTGGGGCGAGTCGCCCGCCGAAATGCCGGTGGGCGGCTATAAACAGTCGGGCGTCGGCCGCGAAAACGGCATTACCACGCTCGAACACTACACGCGCATCAAGTCCGTGCAGGTCGAACTCGGCCCGTATCAACCGGTATTCTGACGAGGAGAAACGCGATGGCTTCGAACGAATACGACTACATCGTCGTCGGTGCGGGTTCGGCGGGCAACGTGCTCGCGTCGCGCCTCACTGAAGACGCGGACGTGAGCGTGCTGCTGCTCGAAGCGGGCGGCCCCGACTACCGCTTCGACTTCCGCACGCAAATGCCGGCCGCGCTCGCTTATCCCCTGCAAGGCCGCCGTTATAACTGGGCCTACGAAACGGATCCCGAGCCGCATATGAATAACCGCCGCATGGAATGCGGCCGCGGCAAAGGGCTCGGCGGCTCGTCGCTGATCAACGGCATGTGCTATATCCGCGGCAATGCGCTCGACTACGACGGCTGGGCCACGCACGCGGGTCTGGAAAACTGGGCCTATCTGGACTGCCTGCCGTATTTCCGCAAGGCCGAAACGCGCGACGTGGGCGCGAATCCGTACCACGGCGGCGACGGCCCGGTGCACGTCACGACCAGCAAGCCGGGAAACAATCCGCTATTCGCCGCGATGGTCGAAGCCGGTGTACAGGCCGGCTTTCCGCGCACCGACGACCTGAACGGTTACCAGCAGGAAGGCTTCGGCCCGATGGACCGCACGGTCACCGCCAATGGCCGGCGTTCGAGCACGGCGCGCGGCTATCTGGATCGCGCGAAAACGCGGCCGAATCTGACCATCGTCACGCATGCGGTGACCGACCGCGTGCTGTTTTCGGCCAGGCGGGCGGTCGGTGTTACGTATCTGCATCACGGCAAGGCAGTGAACGCACGAGCGCGCCGCGAGGTGCTGGTATGCAGCGGCGCGATTGCATCCCCGCAACTGTTGCAGCGCTCAGGCGTGGGCCGCTCGACGTGGCTGCGCGAACTCGACGTGCCGCTCGTGCACGATCTGCCCGGCGTCGGCGAAAACCTGCAGGACCATCTGGAGATGTATATCCAGTACGAGTGCAAGGAACCCGTGTCGCTCTATCCCGCGCTGCAATGGTGGAACCAGCCCGGCATCGGCCTCGAATGGATGCTGAACGGCACCGGTATCGGCGCGAGCAACCAGTTCGAAGCAGGCGGCTTTATCCGCACACGCGACGACGATTTGTGGCCGAACATCCAGTATCACTTCCTGCCGGTCGCGATCAATTACAACGGCTCGAACGCGATCAAGATGCACGGCTTTCAGGCCCATGTCGGCTCGATGCGTTCGCCGAGCCGGGGCCGCGTGAAGCTCACGTCGCGCGATCCGAATGCGCATCCGAGCATCCTGTTCAACTACATGGCCGATCCGCTCGACTGGCGCGAGTTCCGTGACGGCATCCGCATTACGCGCGAAATCATGCGGCAACCGGCACTCGACCGTTATCGCGGCCGTGAGCTGAACCCCGGCGCCGAGCTAAGCACCGACGAACAGCTCGACGCCTTCGTGCGCATGCGGGCGGAGACGGCGTTCCATCCGTCGTGCTCGTGCAAGATGGGCTATGACGACATGGCCGTCGTGGACAACGAAGGGCGCGTACACGGCGTGGAAGCGCTGCGCGTGGTCGACGCGTCGATCATGCCGCTCATCACCACCGGCAATCTGAACGCGCCGACCATCATGCTCGCGGAAAAAATCGCAGACCGGATTCGCGGACGGCCAGCGTTGGCGCGCGTCGAGACGCCCTACTTCGTCGCGAACGGCGCACCGTCGAGAAAACGCGACGCCACGGCGGCGGTGTGAACGTCGCCGCTGTGACCGCGCTCACGTCGATCAAAGGCCCAACTGGGCGATGAACTGATTGGTAAAGCCCAGCGTGCCCGCCTGGCCATAACTATTGCAGGTGGGCGACGCGTAGCCCGGCGCGCAGTCGTTGTCACGATCGAACGACCAGAAATGCACGCCGGCCAGACCGTTCTGCGTGGCGAATGTGGCGACGGTCGCGACGTCGGCGGTGGTGAAGACCTCGTCCTGGGTATCGTTGCCGCCTATCATCGGCGTGAGTTCGATCTGGCTATACGGCACGCCGTAGTAGCCATGCAGATTGATCGCCGCCTGCACCGCCGATTGGCCCATATCGCACGAACCGCTACTGCCGACCACGCAATTGCCGGGAATGGAACTGCCATAGTCCATCGTCATCAGGTTGATCGTGTAATTCGTCAAGCCGGCCGCCTGAATGGCGTTCATAACCATCACGCCCGCACCGCCCAGGCTTTGCGGCGAATTACCGCCCAATGTCGCGATCGTGAAGCTGAAGCGCAAGTTGGGATAAGTTCTCTGCGCAACGATCACGCGCTGGATCAGGTTGTTAACGTCATCCTGACTTTGGCCCGCTTCAATATCGAAATCGACACCGAGCATATTGGCCGAGTAATAGGTCTGGATAAATTGACTGAATCCGGCATCCGAGCCACAGGTGAACGAGCCCGCCGCGCCGCCGGTGGACACGATATAGCTCTTGCCCGCATTGACGGCCGCCTGAACGTTCGCCCCCGCCACTTGCGAAGGCGTCAGCCCCGCCCAGTTTTCACTCCCGCATTCGCCGGTGGCGAACGCCCAGGTCAGCGTATTGAGCTTGCCTGGCATCACGGTCAGGATGGGTTGCAACGACCCCGTCACGTTGGTGGAAATCACATTCGTGTTCCAGTTCATATTGACCGTGAGATCCTTGTACGGACTGAAAATGAATCCCTTCGCCACCACCGCGGCATTGGACATTTTCTTTTGACTGACACCGACCGGATCTGAAGCACCTCCACCACACGCTGCGATCACGGCGCACAAAAGACCGGCCGCAATGCCTTTTATCATGTTGGCTTTCAAAGCTTTCTCCTGAGTGAGAATCAATTTTTGGCCATTTTCACTAACGGGTCGTAGTACCCACCCGGCATGCTGAAATATCCAAAAATGGCACACAGGCAGCTTAGTAATTCCCTCGGGGAAAGCACCTGCTCAGATAGAGAGGTAAAGACGTGTTATTCGAAACCGGAGCGGGCCAATCCGTAGTCCGCGCGCCCTCGCCGTCCACAAGATTTTCTTTACCCTCGCGCAACATATCGTCGATTGTCAGCTAACCGTAAATATCGGATAGTGCGGCCTGGCCAATATTCAAGGAAACGACGCAGATGAAGCTCCGCCCCCTCACCCCCATCGCGGCGATCGCATTCGCCGCCCTGTGCGCAACCTCCGCCGCAACGCACGCCGCCGACAACAATCAAAACAACGCCTCGCAAGCCACGATTCAACGCACGGTCGACGCCGCCATTCAACCGCTCATGGCCAAAGACGGCGTGCACGGCATGGCGGTTGGCGTGATCGTCGCGGGCCAGCCTTACGTGTTCAACTACGGCGTGGCGTCGACGGAAACCGGCAAGCCGGTCACGCAAGACACGCTGTTCGAAATCGGCTCCGTCAGCAAGACCTTCACGGCAACGCTGGCGTCGTACGCGCAGGTCAGCGGCAAGCTATCGCTATCCGACAAGACAAGCCAATACCTGCCGTCGCTGCAAGGCAGTCCGTTCGGCAACGTGCGTCTCGTCAATCTGGGCACGCATACGCCCGGCGTGCTGCCGCTGCAGGTGCCCGACGAGATCCAGAACGACGAGCAGTTTCTGCACTACCTCAAGGCATGGAAACCGGGCTGCGTGCCGGGCACTTGCCGGACGTATTCGAATCCCGGCATCGGCACGCTCGGCCTGATCACGGCCAAAAGCATGGGCGAGGCGTTCACGCCGTTGATGCAACAGCGCCTGTTCCCCGCACTCGGCCTGAAGAGCAGCTACATCGACGTGCCGGCCGCCCGCATGCCGGACTACGCGCAAGGCTACAAGAAAGACGGCGCGCCGATCCGCGTTGCGCCCGGCGTGTTATCCGCCGAGGCGTACGGCGTCAAGACGACGGCGACCGACCTGACGCGCTTCCTGCAAGCGAACATGAATCTGGTGCAGGTCGATGGCAACTGGCAACGCGCGATCACAGCGACGCACACCGGTTACTTCACGGCGGGCGTGATGACGCAGGACCTGATCTGGGAGCAGTACGCGTATCCGGTGACGTTGAAGACGCTGCTCGAAGGCAACTCGACGGCGATGGCGATGAAAGCGACCCCCGTCACCGCAATCAAGCCGCCGTTAGCGCCGCAGCAAGATGTCTGGATCAACAAGACCGGCTCGACGAATGGCTTCGGCACGTATGTCGCGTTTATTCCCGGCAAGCAACTCGGGATCGTGATGCTCGCGAACAAGAACGTGTCGATCGAAGATCGTGTCACTGTCGCGCATCGGATTCTGACGGCGCTTGCCGCGGGCGGCGCACGTTGACAAAAAGGGGAATCGCCATGAACCGCGAGTTTCGCTTCGTGGATTCCGGGCAAGCCCTTTAACGTGGCCGCACCGAACTGAAGCGGTCGCCGCGCGGCGAAGGCTCGCTTAAAAGCCGCCTTCCCGCTGCATGACCGCGACGAGCGCGCGCAGCCACTTGCCCGCATAACTCTCCCGGCCGCCATCGAGCGACGCGCTTCCCGTCAACTCGCGCGTCAACATCCTGCCGCTATCGCAGTCGCCGATCCGCACTCGCCAGGTCGCCTGCAACGGCACCAGTTGATGCGTCTTCGCGTCCTGCTCGGCGGGAATCGGACCGCCATACTGGCTCGCGACCGAAGGCTCGTCGAGCACGCCGATATTCACTTTATCGACGGCCTGCACGAGGCAATGCACCGGCCGCATTTCCGCGAGCGTCGCGACGAACACGGCCGGCTCACCGGCTCGCACACGGCCCACGTCGTTTTCGCCGACGAACGCATCGCCCTTGATGCCTCCGGGCCCAATCACGTCGTAGAGCCGCTCGCCGCGCGGCAGCCACGTGCCGGCCGCGAGCGCGTAGCCGGGCACATCCAGCGTGCCGGCAAACGGCGCGCGGATCGTCAACTGCTCGATTTCCGCCTGCAAGCCCGCGATCGTCTGACGCGCCGCATCCCAGCGCCGCGTCAGCGCGACGCCCTGCTCGCGCAGACGGTCGTCGAACGCCTGCTGTTCGACCTGCCAGCGCAGCAACGCTTCGTCGGCCTGCGCGGCTTTGAGCTTGTATTCGAGATCCGGCGACACGATGGTCGCGAGCACCTCGCCCGCTTGCACCGTCTGACCGTCCTGGGCGGGCGGCGGCGTCGCTGCCACATAACCCGCCGCGACCGTGTACAAGCCTTGCGCATGCTGCGGCCCGAACACCGCCGGCGCATTCACGCCCGCGTGCCACGGCAACACCACGAAGCCGATCAGCAACGCGCCCACCAACGCGGCGCGCCGGGTCTGCCGCCGCCAGCCCAATTGCGCGCGACGCTCCCAGCACGCGAGCGTTTCGCGCCACATCGGCCGCACGATAAACCAGCCGAATTCGATGAAGAACAGCATCAGCCCGAGCACTTTGAAGAACGCGTGATACACGACCAACGCGATCGAGAAGAACACCACGAGCCGGTACAGCCACGTCGCGAACGCAAAGCCGACGAGGAACCGCCGCCGCGACGGCGAGCACGGCTCCGGCTGCGGCTCGCCGAAACCGAACAGCCACTCGCGCAGCCACCAGCGCCCGAGCGCGAACGCGCGGTCGTGCAGATTCGGCATGTTGAGCCAGTCCGACAGCAGAAAATAGCCGTCGAAGCGCATGAACGGACTCGCGTTGATCGCCAGCGTGCCGATCCACGTCGTGGTGGCGAGCAGAAACGCGCCGGCGCGCAGCGGGCCGTCGGGCAGCAGGCTCCACGCGAGCGTTGCCACGGCGGCGAGCGCGAGTTCGCTCAGCATGCCGGCCGCGCCGATCCGCAGACGGCTCGCGCGGCTCGGCACTTTCCACGCTTCGGTGGTATCCGTGTACAGCACCGGCAGCATCACGAGAAAGGCCACGCCCATGGTCGGCACGCGGCAGCCGTAACGCTGCGCGGTGAACGCATGCGCGAATTCATGCAATATCTTGGCGCAGCCGATCGCGATGCCAACCGCGACGAGCCCTTGCAGATCCGCGTACGAGTGGAACGTATGCAGGAATTCG
The DNA here is from genome assembly GCF_013409255.1 of Paraburkholderia bryophila. NCBI lineage: Bacteria > Pseudomonadati > Pseudomonadota > Betaproteobacteria > Burkholderiales > Burkholderiaceae > Paraburkholderia > Paraburkholderia bryophila. Next base: position 3,311,951 of record NZ_JACCAS010000002.1, on the reverse strand, counting down.
TCCCAGCGGCGCGACACGAGGAACAGCCCGAGCACCGCGCAGGCGGCGATCATCATCCAGAACACCGGGCGAAACGCGAACGACGCATAGCGCGCAGTGCGCCGCAGAAACGCCATGGGATGCCACAGCGGAATGCGGATCATCAAGTAGTGTTTGAGCAGCCACATCGCCTGGCCGAGCCGCCCCGCTTCGGCGCGGGCGGCGAGCCGGTCGGCGTCGGCAGCGGTACGCGCGACCAGCAGGTTCTGCTGATGCAGCATGCGCACCAGCGCTTCCATGTCGTCGATCGTGACGGTCAGCGTCGTGTCGCGATTCACACTGGCGACGATCGCCTGCGCGTCGTCGAGCGGCCAGCGCGACAGCAGCTCGAAGGCCGGCCAGCCGAGCTGAAAAAAACGGTTCGCGGCGGGGTCGTGCAGCATCCACGTCGGCGCGCCTTCCGACGAAGGCGCACCGACGCTGAGCGTCAGTTCCTGGCGAAGTTGCGGCAGCCGGCTCATGTTGCGGTCCCACTCAAACGGGCGGAGCACATAGCGTTACCAGCCGAGCCATTGGCGCGCCAGCGTCAACGGACGACGCAGCACGTAGTAGAACAACGGCACCCAGTTGCCATGAATTCGCGCGGTGCCCATCGCGCCGAGCGGCGGCCGCGCCGTGGCGTCGCTAAAGGTCGCGCGGATGCGGTACGCGAGTACGCCGTCGGGTGTCGGCTCGGCGCGATACGCGACCGAGTCGATCCGCGCTTCGTAGGTGGCGAGCGGCGAGCTCTTCGGATACAGCGTGATGGTCGCGCCGGCTTTCACGTCAACGTTGTCGGCGACCGGCACATACGCGCTCAGTTCGACATGCGCCGGGTCCGCCAGCAACAGGATCTTTTCGCCGACGGCGACGGCCTTGCCGGTCCATTCGTTCGGATCGGCGAACACCGCGACGCCCGCACGCGCCGCGCTGACCCGCACGCGCGCGAGTTGCTGCGCGGTGTAGTCGAGCTGCACCGCGCTCTGGTCGAGCTTGCCTTTGCGCTCGGCCATGTCGAGGCGGTTACGGTCGTCGGTTACGGCGAGCTGCGCGGTCTGCCGATACTCTTCCTGCGCGGTATCGAAGTCCTTGCGCGCCAGCGCATAGCGCGACTGCAGCGTCGTGGCGTCGAGACCGAGCAGCGGCGTGCCGGCCGCGACCGGCTGGTTCGGCTGCACGTACAAACGGTCGATTACGCCGTCGAGCGGCGCACGCACCACGAACGGATCTTTCGGTGTGACTTCGGCCGGCGCGAGCACCGTCAGCCGCACGGGAATCACGCACGCAATCGCCAGCGCAATCAACACGCGACGCTGCTGCCGACCCGGCTTCAGAATCACGCGCGCCCGTTCGAACCACGAAGGCCGCGGGCCGAACGCCGCGAAGGCATGCGCCCAGACCTGCGCGAGTTCGCCGAGCAACGCGCAATCCACCGCGGTCCACGCCGCGTCGCGTGCGAACACCACGCCGCCCAGCGAACGGCCGCTGCGATCGGCCAGCGGTAGCCAGAGACCATGCTCGGGCCACCACGCCTGCCAGTCCTGCACGACGTGCGCGGCCGAAGGGTCGACGGCGAGATCCGCCGCGGTGAAGGCACGCGCGCGCTCCGTGGGCGCGGCCACGGTCGCATCGGCGGCGCTCGGTGCAGCGGTTTCAGGCGCGCGCGCCAGCACCCGGCACAGCGCGCCGAGCCACTGCACGTAAGGCGCATTCGGATCGCTCTCCGGCAAACCGGACACCGCCGCCACCGTGCCGGGCGCGGTGCCGCGCCACCAGGCGGCTTGCCGGTACGGCAGCAGCGACAGCGTTTCGTTGACCACGGTGAAGCCGAGCGTCGCTTCGGTCTGCGCGTCGCGCGCGCGGGCCGCGAGTTGCCACAGCATGGCCAGTTGCTGCGGGTCGATCCGCACGTTGTTCGCGTGGTTCCCGGGCGACGGGCCGCCGGGCGCCGGATGCATGGCGGTCATCGGCTGGCGAAGGTAGCCCAGCCGCTCATGCCGGGCAGCAGCTCGGGCACGTTGCCGGCCAGCGCGGCTGTCACGTCGACGGTCTGCGTGACCGGATCGACGCGTGCGCCGATGCGTGCGACCTGGGCCGGATAGGTCTTGCCGACCTCGTCGACCTGCACGCTGAGCGCATGGCCGGGCTTCAGCCAGACGAGCCACTTCGACGGCACGATCATTTTCAGTTCGAGGCGGCTGGTGTCGACGATCGTCAGCAGCGGCTTGCCCGGTTCCGCGAACTGCTGCGGCGCGGCCGAGCGCTTCGAGACGCGGCCGCCGAACGGTGCGGTAATCACGCATTTGCGCACCGTCGCTTGCATGTACGCGACCTCGGCGTTGCTCGCCTTCAGTTTGGCGGCCGCCTGCTGCACTTCGAGCTCACCGACCGAATGCAGTTGCGCGAGCCGCTGATCCACGTTCAGCAGATCGCTGGCGGCGCCGGCTTCGGCCTGCGCCTTGCGCAATTGCGCCGTGTACAGCGAGCAATCGAGCGACACCAGCGTCTGACCGGTGCGGAACGCGTCGCCGTCACGCAACGGCAGGGTCGCGATCTTGGCGGCGATTTCGCTCGACAGATCCACCTGATCGCGCGACACCAACTGGATGCGGATCTTGCCCGCATCACCGGACGCGTCGGTTTGCGCCGACGCCGGCTGCGGCGAGAGCGCCGGGGATGACACGGAAACCGGCTTGACGGCGGGCTTCGCGACAGGTTTTACGTCCGGCTGGGCGCCAGGCTGCGCGCTCCAGACCGGTTGTGCGGACAACATGACTGCGACTGCACACCACGCCGCACACTGCGAAAACTTCATTGCGTCTTAGCTCCACCTGTTGCAGGACCGGCTGCCTGGATCGTGGCCGGCGCGCTGGTGGCGATGCCATGGCCGAGCGCAACCCAGCGCTGCTGTTCCTGATTGATCGACTGCTGCAACGACGCCAGATCGTGACCCTTCACCGTGTCCGGCACCGGATCGAGGCCGAGCGTGGCGAGCAGTTGCCCGTACGCATTTTCGAGTTCGCCGTAGCTCTGATAGAGACGCAGCTCGGACATCATCGCGCCGGTCGCGGCGCGAATTTCTTCGAGCTTGCCCTGCGCGTTCGCCTGGGTCGCGTTATGCGTGTGTTCGAGAATCTGCTGATCGACGTCGTTCATCTGCTTGAGCAGATCGAACTGGCGACGTTTCGCGCTCAGCTCGCTGGTAGCCACGTGCACTTGCGTGAGCACCGCCATGCTCAGCGCGAGACGCTGGGTTTTCGCGACTTCAAGCTGCGCGTCGGCCATGCCCTTGATGTTCTTCACGTTGATCAGGTTCAGCAGGTTCCAGCTCACGCTAATGCCGGCCGCGCGCCACGCGTTATAGACGAGGAAGCTGTTGCTGTCGTAATGCGTGCCCAGGCTGAACTCGATGCCGGGCAGCATCTTCGCCATCGCCTTGTGGGTTTCGTTGACGCTGATCCGTTCGTTGTAGCTCGCCTCGACCAGTTCCGGACGACGCTCCAGCGCGGTCTCTTCCATGCGGTCCATCGGCATGTCAAAAGTCGGCACCGCGAAGCCTTCCGGCGGCGCGAGCGTGTAGTCCTTGCCGGGTTCGAGATTCATCAACGCGGCCAGACGCGGCTTGGCTTCTTCGAGCTGATCGCGAATCTCTTCCAACTGACGCATCAGATCGAGCAACGCGTGCTGATAGTTGAGCGTATCGAGTGGCGAGCGCAGATTTTCATGCTGTGCCTGACGCGAATCGTTCAACGCGCCGCGTGCCTGATCGAGCAGCGGTCCGATACGATCGCGCAGACGTTGCGCGCCGGTCGCCTGCCAGTACGCTTCGCGCACCTGTTGCATCATCAACTGCACGACTTTACGGCGACGTTGTTCGAGCACCAGAACGTGGTCCGCCTGCTCTTTCGCTTCGTAGTAGCTGACGCCGAAGTCCAGCAGATTCCACGAGAACGACAGGTCCGCCGTGCGGTCGTTCTTGTCGGTCGAATACGACGGCGCGAGCGACTGCTCGTTAGTGAAGACGTTGGTCGACGACGACGCGAGTTCATGATTGCGCGTCGTATAACCGGCCTGCGCGGTGAGCTTGGGCAGCAGATCGAAATTCGACAGATCGAGCTGCTTCTGCGCGAGCGCCTCTTCCATCATCTTCAGCCGATGATCGAGGTTATAGCGGATCGCGCGCGCCATGGCTTCGTCGAGCGTGATCGGGCCGCTGACTGCCTGCTGCTGCGCGAACATCGACGTACGGTCGGTTTGCGCGGTCTGCGTGCGTTCGGCTTCGGTGAACGGCGTGGGTTTGATCGCGCAGCCCGACAGCCAGATCACGGCGAGCGACAGTGCCAGCAAGGCGGGACGCGGTGTACGCACCGCTACGGACGAGGAGTTCAATTCAGCGGCTCTCTTTCTAAAGATGACGGGATTCGGAAAACGGCGGACGCTCATGCGTGACCTCGCGAGACAGTCTCGGGCGCGACGGCGGTGGTCGCCGCGTTGACCGGACGGGCCACGTGCAGCGTCGCATGCGCGCGCACGAACTGTTCGGCGAGCGAGGGTTTGGCAAGCGGCGGACTATTGAACGGCAGCGCCGCGTGTGGGGGCGTGGCCGCGGTGGCATTTGGCGCGACGGCGGGCGGATGGGCCGCGCCGTGTGTTGTGTCGTGCCCGGCATGCCCCGAATGCGTGGAGCGGCTCGCGCCGCCGAATTCGATCGCCACGTCGCGGCGTGTCTGACGACCTTGAGCGTCGTGCGCGATGATCGCGATCTGCAAGGCGCGCTGATTCGCCGGTACCTTGCCGCTCAGCGTGCCGCGCACCGGGTCGTAATGCAGCCATGCCGGCAACGGACGGCCGTCGGCGAGACGCAATTCGACGTGTGCGTCGGCGCCGACCGGCAAGCCTTCGCTCGAACCGAGCATGACCGGCAGCGATACGACGAACGCTTGATCCGGCCCGACGTTCAGGTGCATCGCGAGGGCGGGCAGATCGAGCGATAGCGGCGCGCTGGTCGGCGCAGGCGTCGATTCGATCGGGCCGACCGAGGTGTCGCTAAGCGAGCCGTGATGGTTCGAACCGCCGACACTGCCGCTGTTCGCGTAGCTGCTTGTGCCGATTTCGTCGGCGGTGAAGGTGGCTGTGTGAATGGCTGGGATTGAGCCGACTTCCGGCGCATCGGCGAATGCGTCGAGCACGATCAGCGGGTTGGAAATGCTGTCGGTCAGGTCGAACGGGAACGTGACGATGATGTCGGGCGCGGACGTGGACGCCGCATTCGGTGTGTTCGACTGTGTCGCCGACGACGACGCGCTCGCACCGTTGCCACTAGGCGGCAGCGTGACCTGGTTCGCCGGCATCGGCTGCGTCGATTGCGTCGGTTGGGTCACCGTCACCGGCGCCGCCGCGATGTTCACGGTACGCGTGGACGGCACGCTGCTCTTCTGGCCGTCGTTGACGGAGAAGCTGATCGTCCGGCTGCTCGCGCCGGTTTCACTCACGCTGTCCGCGTAGGTGACGGCGGCAAGCGCCGCCTGCCATTGCGCGAAGGTTGCGCTGTGCCCCGCCGAACTCAACGTCAGCACACCCGTTGTTGCGTCATAAGTGCCGACGATGTTGCCGGTCGCCGCGCTGCCGGTGAATGCAAGCACGTCGCGGTCGGCGTGGAAGCCACCGCTGATCGACACCGTGGCCGATGCCAGCGTCGCGCCGCTGTCCACATCGGTCACGCTGATTTGCGGCGCGACCGTGACCGGTTGCGCTTTCGGTCCGCTGCTGAAGGTCAGTGAGCTCGTGTCGCTGTTGGTGACCCGCGGCGTCTGATCCGTCGCGGTCACGGTGATCGCCTTCGTGCCGACCGCGCTGTCCTTCATGCCATCGTTGACGGCGAAGCTGACGGTGCGTTGCGTGCTGTCGGGTATCAACGCCGTGTCGGTGTAGGTCACCGCGCGCAGCGCCGCCTGCCATTGCGCGACCGTGGCCGACTGGCCCGCCGACGTCAGCGTCAGCACGCCGGTCGTCGCGTCGAACGAAGCGATGATATTGCCGAACGTCGTGGCGTTGCCGTTCGTGAACGCAAGCACGTCCTCGCCGGCATGGAAGCCCGTCGTGATCGAGACCGTGGCCGACGCGAGCGTCGGGTTGTCGCGGTCCGACACGCTCAGGCCGCTGTCCACCGCAACCGGCGTCGACGTGGCGTTGTCGCCCGACACGAACGCCGTGTTACCGCTCGACGTCGTGGTCAGCGGCGTCTGGTCGACGTCCGCGACGGTCACGCCCTTCGTGCCCGCGGCGCTGTCCTTGGTGCCGTCGTTGACCGTGAAGCTGATCGTGCGCGTGGTGTTGTCCGGCGTGACCGCCGTGTCGGTGTACGTCACCGAGCGCAGCGCGGACTGCCATTGCGCGAGCGTCGCGCTGGCGCCGGCCGAACTCAGCGTCAGCGTGCCGTGGACCGCGTCGTAGCTGGCGGCGATGTTGCCCATCGTCGCGCCGTCGTTGCTGAAGCCGAGCACGTCCTCGCCGGCGTGGAAGCCCGCGCCGACCTGCACCGTCGCCGACGCCAGCGTCGTGTTGTCGAGGTCCGATACGGTCACGCCGTTATCGATGACAACCGGCGTCGACGCGACGTTGTCGCCCGCGACGAAGGCGCTGCTACCGCCGGAGGTCGTCAGGATCGGCGTTTGATCGGCCGCGGTCACGTCGACGTTACGCGAGTACACGGCGCTGTTATCCGTGCCGTCGTTGACGACGAAGCCGATCGTCCTCGCAGTGGTGTCCGGCGTGATCGCCGTGTCCGTGTAGGTCACCGAGCGCAACGCAGCCTGCCACTGCGCGAGCGTGGCAGTGGCGCCGGCCGAGCTCAGCGTCAGCGTGCCGTGCACGGCGTCGTAGCTGGCGGTGATATTGCCCATCGTCGCGCCGTCGTTGGTGAAGCCGAGCACGTCCTCGCCGGCGTGGAAGCCCGCCCCGACCTGCACCGTTGCCGAGCCCAGCGTCGTGTTGTCGAGATCGGACAGCGTGATGCCGTTGTCGATCGTGACCGGCGTCGACGGCCCGTTGTCGCCCGACACGAACGTGGCCGAACCCGTACTCGTCGACCCGACAATCGGCGTCTGATCCGTATCCGAGACGGTGACGCTGCGCGACAGCGCGGCGCTCGTCTTCGTGCCGTCGTTGACGGTAAAACTGATGGTCCGCGTGGTGTTGTCCGGCGTGATCGCCGTGTCGGTGTACGTCACCGAACGCAACGCCGCCTGCCATTGCGCGAGCGTCGCGCTGGCGCCGGCCGAGCTCAGCGACAACGTACCGTGGACCGCGTCGTAGCTGGCGGTGATGTTGCCCATCGTCGCGCCGTCGTTGCTGAACCCCAGCACGTCTTCGCCGGCGTGAAAGCCCGCGCCGATCTGGAACGTCGCCGAGGCCAGCGTGCCGTTGTCGCGATCGGATACCGTGATGCCGGTGTCGATCGCGACCGGCGTCGACACGACGTTGTCGCCGGCCACGAACGAGGCCGAACCGCTGCTGCCGGTGGCGAGTATCGGCGTCTGGTCGGTGTCCGTCACGGTGAGGGTGCGTATCAGCGTAGTGCTGTTTTGCGTGCCGTCGGAAATCTGGAAGCTGATCGAACGCGACGCCGTATTGGGCGTCACCGCCGTGTCGGTAAACGTCACGGCGCGCATGGCGGCAGCCCATTGCCCGTCGGTCGCGGTGCCGCTGGACGAGGTCAGCGTCAGCACGCCGGTCGCCGCGTTGAAGTTGGCGAAGATATCGCCCATCGTCGCGCCATCGTTGATGAACAGCAGCACGTCCTGGTTGGACTGGTAGTTGCCGGTGATCGACACCATCGCCGACACGATCGGATTGCCGAGCGGGTCGAGCACGCTGAGCCCGCCGTCCACCACGATCGGCACGCCGGCCGCGTTGTCGCCTGCGGTGAAGGTGACACTGCCGGTGCTGGTCGTCGTCAGTTGCGGCGCGGAGCTGATCACGTCGACGTTGTACGTCAGCGTGTTGCTATCTTTGATGCCGTCCGACGTGACGACCGACAGCGCGCGCGTGCCGAGCGGTGCGCCCGGCGCCGCCGAAAACTGCACGTTGTCAATGATCGCCTGCCAGTTCGAGAGGGTCATCGCGCCGCTGCGGGTGATCGTCAAGGTCCCTGCCACGCCGTCGAACGTGATCGTGAAGTTGAAGCCCATCGTCGCCGCGTTGTAATTCAGGCTCAACTGGTCGCCGCTCTGGAAACCGGACGTGAACTGGATCGTCGCCGACGCCATGGTCGTGCTGTCGCTGTCGGTCAGCGTGATGCCGCTGTCGATGTTGTGCGCGGCCGCGCCCGGCAGATAGTTGAAGTCGCCGCTCGACGCGCTCAACACCGGGCTTTGGTCGACGCCCGCGACCGACACGGTCTTGGTGCCCGCCAGGCTGTCCTTGCTGCCGTCGTTGACGACGAAACTGATCGTGCGGTTCGCGGTGTTCGGGGTGATCGCCGTATCGGTGTACGTCACCGCGCGCAAGGCCGCCTGCCACTGCGCGAGTGTCGCGGTGCCGCTCGACGAACTCAGCAGCATCGTGCCGGTGGCCGCGTTGAACGACCCGGCGATGTCGCCGAACAGCGTCGCGTTGGTGTTGCTGAATGCCAGCACGTCCTCGCCGCTGTGGAGGTTGCCGGTGATCGATACGGTCGCGTGCGCCAGCGTCGAATTGTCGAGATCCGAGACGGTCACACCGCTATCGATCGCGACCGGCGTCGAGGTGACATTGTCGGCTTCGACAAACGCGGTGGTGCCGCCCGTCGTGGTGAGGATCGGGGTCTGGTCGGTATCCGCCACGGTCACCGTGCGGATCGATGCCACGCTGTTCACCGTACCGTCGTTGACGGTGAAGCTCACCGAGCGGGTCGTGTTATCCGGCGTGACCGCCGCGTCCGTGTAGGTTACCGAGCGCAGCGCCGCCTGCCATTGCGCGAGCGTCGCGGTGGCGCCGGCCGAGCTCAGCGTCAGCGTACCGTGGACGGCGTCGTAGCTGGCGACGATGTTGCCCATCGTCACGCCATTGTTCGTGAAGCTGAGCACGTCTTCGCCAGCGTGGAAACCCGCACCGATCTGCACCGTCGCCGACGCCAGCGTGCCGTTGTCGAGGTCGCTGACCGTCAGACCGCTGTCCACCGCGACCGGCGTCGACGGCGCGTTGTCGCCGGCGACGAACGAGGCGCTGCCGCCCGAGGTCACCACAACCGGCGTCTGGTCGACGTCCGTCACGCTGACCGCTTTGGTCGCCGCCAGACTGCTGACCGACCCATCGCTGACGGCAAAGCTGATCGTACGGGTCGCGGTGTTCGGCGTGACGGCCGTATCGGTATAGGTGACGGACTCCAGCGCGTTGCGCCATTGCGCGACGGTGGCGATCGCGCCGCTCGACGTGAGCGTCAGCACGCCGTGCACCGCGTCGTACGACGCGGCGATATTGCCGAACAGCGTCGCGCTGGTGTTAGTGAAACCCAGCACGTCTTCACCTGCGTGGAAGTTGCCGGTGATCGACACGGAGCCGGACGCGAGCGTCGTGTTGTCGAGGTCGGACACGCTAATGCCGCTGTCCACGGCGACCGGCGTCGACGTCGTGTTATTGCCCGCCGTGAACGCGGTCGTGCCGCCCGTCGTGCCGACGATCGGCGTCTGATCCGTAGCGGCAACCGTGATCGTGCGGGTGGCCACTGGGCTGGTCTGCGTGCCGTCGTTGATCGCAAAGCCGATCGTGCGGGTCGCATTGTTCGGCGTAACCGCCGTATCGGTATACGTGATCGAACTCAGCGCCGCCTGCCACTGCGCGATGGTCGCATGGCTCGCCGAATTGAGCGTCAAAACGCCGGTCGCCGTGTTATACGAACCGGCGATATCGCCCATCGTAGCGGGATTGCTCACGAACGACAGCAGATCTTCGCCGCTCTGGAAGTTGCCGGTGATCGATACCGTGGCGCTTTGCAGCGTCGCACTGTTGGCGTCGGTGACGGCGAGTCCGGAGTCGATCGCGACCGGCGTCGACGCCGTATTGTCGCCGGCCACAAATGCGGCCGAACCGACGTCGGTCGTCACGATCGGGCCGGCTGTGACGGTCACCGTATTGGTGAGTAGCGTGCTGCTTTTGGTGCCGTCACTGACGGAAAACGACACGGTGCGCGCGCCCGGCGTCGCATTCGAGGCGTCGGCGAAGCGCACGGCGTTGAGCGCGTTGTCCCATTGCGCGAGCGTCGCACTGTTGCTGGCCGACGTGAGCGTCAGCACGCCGTTGCTATTCGAGGCAATGCCGATGTTGCCGTAGAGCGTCGCACTGGTATTCGTGAACGATAGCGTGTCGCCCGACTGATAGCCGCCGCCGACCGTCACGGTCGCGGACGCCAGCGTGGTGTTGTCGCGATCGCTGATCGACACACCGCTGAACACCGGCGTGGAGGCCGCGCCCGCCGCATACGCGACGCCGCTGCTGGTACTACTGAGCGTCGGCGTCTGGTCGGTATCCGCGACGGTCACGGTGCGGCTACCGGTAACGCCGGCCGAGATGCCGTCGTTCACGGCGAAGCTGATGGTACGGGTGGCTGTGTTCGGCGTGATCGCGGTGTCGGTATAGGTGACCGCGCGCAGCGCGGCCTGCCATTGTGTGATGGTCGCCGTACCGCCCGACGAAGTCAGCGACAGCACGCCGGTCGCCGCCGTATAGGTCGCGGAGATATTGCCGTAGAGCGTCGCACTGGTGTTGTTGAACGCCAGCAGGTCTTCGCCGCTGTGAAGGTTGCCGGTGATCGACACGGTTGCGGTCTGCGCGGTGGTGGCGCCCGCGTCGGACAGCGTAATGCCGTTGTCCACCGCGACCGGTGTCGACGCGACGTTGTCGCCCGCCACGAACGACGCGCTGCTGCCGCTGGTCGTGGCGACCGCACCGAGCTGGGTGTAGGTGAAGTTGTTCAGCGTCGGCGTCAGGAAACCGTCGTCGCCGACGTCGACGATCGTGATCGACGTGAGGTTCTGAAAATTCGCGTTGCCCGCGAGGTTGATCGTGCTCGAGTACAGGCCGCCTGTAACCAGCAGCACCTGTTTGGACGCATCGCCGTTCGGCCGGATGTAGATCGAGCCATCGGAGAATGCGTCGATGTCGAAACTCGACAACGCGAAATGCGAGCCATTCGCCAGCTGGATCGTCAGCGACGACATCTGCGTGCCATTGAAATTGACCATCAGCACGCCGTCGGCCGGCCCGGTCGACAACGGCGGCGCGCCGAACGGATCGGTCGTCGTCGTGTAGACGGTGGTCTCGACCGGCTGATCGGTCGTATAGGTAAGGCCGTCGAGCGTGAAACTATTGGTGGTCGTGTCGAAGGCGGGCGACACGTGCGTGTCGTAGGTTTCCACCGTCACGCCCAGCAGCGCGTTGTACTGCGCCTGCACGGCCGCCGATTCGATCACCGGCGTGTGCACGTCGCCCACTTTGTACTCGAGCGTCCAGTTGCCGCCGAGCGCGGCCATCCCGGTCGCGTCCGTCGACGCCGCGACGTTCAGATGGGTGAGCGCCGCGACGCTCTGCACCAGCGCCTGGCCGTCCGCATTTTGCGCGACGTCGCAACCGTAGATCAGGAAGTCGCCGCCCGGTTTCATCGCCGCGCCGATCTGCGTGAGTTCGGCGCTGTAGGCGGACAGATCGCCCGCGTTCAACCACGTCGAACCGGCCTGAATTTCGCCGTCCGCGCCGTGCGAGATCAGGTGGATCGATTCGATGCCCTTGTGAGTCTGCAGATACTGCGCGATCTGGGCGAAGCCGTCGGTGTTCGCGTTCAGCACCACGTATTGCGTGCCGGCCGGCAAGCCCGCAATCAACGATTGATAGTTGGCGACGCTCGGATCGATGAACACGACCTGATGCGCCGCGCTGTCACCCTGGCCCGCCGCGCCAGA